>JAVJPD010000222.1:0-8823 GCA_040216475.1 Rhodospirillales bacterium | reverse complement strand
TCCGATCTCGTGCTCGCCGACGTGATCGCGAACCGCCGCCCCGCCATCGACGTCGACGATTTCAGCGTCGCGCGTTTCGAAAACCGGCACGCCGGTTAACCGCAACATCCCTCGCCTTCCTGCACCGGCGGGCACGGTACGCTGCCGTAAGAGCAGAACACGCAGCAGTCGCCTTCCTTGGGACGCAACAGTGCGCCGCACGACGGACAGTCGTAAAAGAACCAACAGGCGTCGGTCGGCATGGTCTCTTCCGATCGTACCCCGCATGCCGGGCACGTGACGGTCGAACGCAATTCAATCATGACGTTTCCCTTTCTGCTTCCATGCCCGCGCGCCGCCGCCGGTAAAGACGCACGGCGGCGTAAACGGTCAGGGCGGCGAAAAGGGCAAGGCCCGGCAACAACACGTAATCGATCCAGCCGAGCCACGACGACAGGCCCAAGGCGCCCACGAGAAGCACGAGCGCGGGCGTGAAGCAGCAGACGGCCATCACGCGCGTGCCGCAGGCGCCGCATTTCAAGGATTGACGGACATCCATGTGCGTCTCAAGCGAGCGGCCTGCCGAGGCCGGCGGCGCGCAGGGCCGCTTCATCGGGCCCGCGCGCCGAACAGCAATCGGCGAGCTTGCCGTCGACGGCCACCGCGGGCACGGACAGCACGCCGATGTCCGCCGCTTGCTTCGCCACGGCGGAATCCCGCATGTCGAGCACCCGCACGTCGCACGAGGGGCACGCCAACGCCCGGACCCGCGCGACGGCCTCTTCGCAAACCGTGCATCCCGCGCTAAAAACCTCGATAACCCGTTGTTGCATGTCGATACTCCTTAATTTCCCGTTTTCCTGTTGCCGACGATCCGCTATCCTAACTCCTGTAGTGACTACAGGTTCAAGGAAGGATTTCGCGGCTATGAAAACCGCCATAAAAACGGCCATGACCCGGGGGGCAATCGCCCGCCGCACCGGGTGCAACATCGAGACCGTACGCTACTACGAACACATCGGCCTCATGCCCGAACCGCCGCGCTCGGACGGCGGCCACCGTCTGTATGGGACCGGGCACGTCAAGCGGCTTACGTTCATTCTGCGCGGACGGGCGTTGGGCTTCGGCATCGAGGAGCTGCGGGGCCTACTCGCGCTCGTCGACGGCGGCGCGGTAACGTGCGCCGAGGTGAAGGCGCGCACGTCTAGGCATCTCGAAACGGTACGCCGGAAACTGTCCGACCTCGAACGGCTGGAAGCGGTGCTGGAAAATATCTCGGAGCGGTGCGAGGGCGACGAGAGCCCTGAATGTCCGATCATCGACGCCCTTTACGACCCGGCATCCCTACCGATCCGCCGGGAAGAACGAAAGACGCCGTGAGCCCGGCGCGCTTTCGGCGCCGAAAGAGGACCATGACAAATCGAACGCCCGATCCGCCTCCCGCCACGACGCCGATTCGAATCCTCTTCGTCTGTCTGGGCAACATCTGCCGCTCGCCGAGCGCCGAAGGGATGTTCCGAACGATCGTGTGGCGCGCGGGTCTATCGGATCGTATCGGCGCCGATTCCGCCGGCACGTCGAACTACAACATCGGCCAGCCGCCCGATCCGCGCGCGCAGACTGCGGCGCGCCGGCGCGGCTTCGACATCGCGCCGATCCGCGCCCGGCAAATCGACGTTTCCGATTTCGAGCGTTACGATCTTATCCTCGCGATGGACGCCAAGAACCGCGGCAAACTGCTGAGGCTATGCCCGCCCGGCAAGGAAGACCGCGTGAAGCTGCTGCTCGAGTTCGCACCCGGGATCACGCGACGCGACATCCCCGATCCTTACGGCGGCAGCGAAGACGGCTTCGAGACCGTGCTCGACCTGATCGAAACCGCCGCACTCGGCCTGCTCGATCACCTGCGCCGGGATCGCTCTCTTTAAGGTTCCTCAACCTAGTTACGCGTCGGCCAGCAGCTTCACGTACAGGGGATATTCGACCAGGGGTTCGTAGACCGATCCCTCGCGGCCCAGGTGGCTGCGAAACAGGGTAAAGTGCCCGATCGTGAACGGTCCCGCGTGAAGGGTGTTGTGATTTTCCAGGAACATGCCGACGCGCTCGGTCGACGAGCCGTTCTTAAAACGCGCGAGCGTCACATGCGGCTTGAACTTGCGCCGTTCGGGCTCGAAGCCCGCGCGCACGACTGCGGATTCGATTTTCTCCTGCAGGTGTTTCAAATCGCAGGATTTGACCGCCGGCGTCCAGAGCGCCCGCACCCTGTCCTTTCCCTCGAAGCAGCCGAGGCCGGAAAATTCCAGATCGAACGACGGCGCGACGATATCGCTCAACGCCGCGTCGACGTCCTCGGCCTGGCCGCGGTCCACGTCACCCAGAAACCGCAGGGTCAGATGCAAACTTTCCGGTTTTACCCAGCGGGCTCCCGGCAGGCCGTACTGAACGGCGGCCAGGGCCAAGCGCACTTCGCGCGGAAGTGCCAGTCCGATGAACAAGCGCATGACGGAAATCACCTTGATGGCGGGGATCGGTTTGGCGGATCGCGATGATAGACATCGGTCGTCTCGGTCGTGCTGTTGCCGATACTTCGCTGGTAACGAAAGGCCCGCGCAATGTAAAGAGCTAACCCGAAATCCCGGTTCAAAACGGGCTCGGAGCCGGGGTCTTCCGCCCGTGTCCGGTATAGCCGCGAAAATCTTTAAAAAACGTCAACCGGGCAATGAAAGTCATGCAATCGTAACGGGCCGCTTATACGAACAGGGCAATCACCCCGGTGTAACCATACAGCCGGTCGTTGGAAATTTCGCCGTTGGCGTAAAAGCCGATCAGGGGAAACTCGCCGAACACGTCGTGGATCATGGCGACCTCGCGGCCTTCCGCGCCGAACATGTCGGGCCCGCGCGCGATGCAGGAATAATAGACGCCGCCCTTCGGCGGCGCCGGCAAACGATCCTTGAGACGGTTCAGCATGGCGTTGAAATCCGCCTTCGCGGTTTGCGGATCGCGGCGCACGAACATGACCCGCGCGCCTGCTTCGACATCGCACCCCACCGCGAGCCAGCCCTGCGCCGGGTCGATGCCGACCAGGCTGCGCACCAGATAATCGCCGGTATCGGAGCCTTCGATCGGAAACGCCGCGTGGATGTAACCCGACACCCGGTTGAGATCGCGCGCCAGCACGTCGCCGATCTCGTCTTTGAACACGTCGAGCGCGCGCCGCCCGTCGATGCCGATAATGACGTTATCGACGCAATCCGAGACGACATGGCTCGGCCCGATCGGGCTGCACCCTTGCGACAGCCCGGTCGCCACTTCGACGCGCGAGGCGAACAGAACGCCCGAAACGCCGCCGCCGGTCAAGCGGTCCGCGATCTGGTAGTTCGAGCGCCGCGACGCCGTCAGCCCGCCGACGAGAAAACATCCGCTGGTTTGCGCAAACGTGCCGATCAAGTCCGGGGTATTGGGATTGGTGCCGTCGGCATGAACGATTCCGAACACGGGCGATGCCTGCGCGATCCACTCGCGCAATGCCGGCGGCAAGGTTTCCGCTTGCTCGCTCAGCGTCGGCACCGTGCAAAAACCGCCTTCCGGCAATTCCACCGCCATGACCGCGATGGCCGGCCGGTCGAAATATTCCTGACGGGTGGCGCTGATCCCGATACCGACGGTGCCCGCCCAGTGAACGATCCCGGTCTTGTTCGTCAGATACGTCAGGATGTTTTGAACATCGTCCGCCAGATAATCGGTGACGTAGACGAAGCCCAGGACATTCCTGCCGGTTGCGTCGCCCAATCCGCTCCGCAGCCCGTCGGCGCACGCCTGCGCCCCATGGGCCCAATCCTCGGCGGGGGTATGAACAACCGTGAACATCGTCATGGTGCCGAATTATCGCGTTCCGGGACGCCGGAAGCAATCCGGACGCGGTATCGATCCCGGATCATTGCCGCAATGCATCCTTCACGTACGGCAGAATCCTCTCGACGATCACCGCGACGCCCTTGGCGTTCGGGTGTTTTCCGTCGTCCTGATTCAAGGCCGGCCGGGCCGCGACTCCCTCGAGAAAAAACGGATAAAAGACGACGCCGTGTTTTTCCGCCAAGGCCGGAAACACCCCGTTGAACGCCTCGGCATAGTCCCGGCCGAGATTGGGCGGTGCCTGCATGCCGGTCAGCAGAACCTTGATGTCGCGTTTTTTGATCCTCGCGATCATTTGATCGAGATTTTTTTCGGTGATCGCCGGATCGAGCCCGCGCAACCCGTCGTTGGCGCCCAATTCGACGATGACGAGATCCGGCTTGTCGTTCAAGGCCCAGGCGAGGCGCGACAATCCGCCCGCGGTGGTATCCCCCGAAACGCCCGCGCCGATCACGCGGGCGGCGATACCGTCCTTTTCGAGCGCCGCCTTGAGCCGCGCGGGAAAGGAATCGCCGCGTTCCAGGCCGTATCCCGCCGACAAACTGTCGCCGATCACGGTGATCGTCACCGGTTTCGCGGCGGCAAGGGCGGCGGCCGTGCCGATCCACACATTGACAATCAGCCAAAGCACCGCATATCGAAGACGGATCGTATTCATCCGCATTGCCCTTTCAATCGAGATTATACCGAGTCCATGGTTCAAACCGACCTCACCCGAACGCCTGCCGTCTCTCTCGAAAACGTCCGCCTCAAGCTGACAAGCGCGGCCGGCGAGGTCAACATCCTTCGCGGCATCGATTGCCGGATCGGCGCCGGGGAAACCATCGGCGTCATCGGCCCGTCGGGATCGGGCAAGACGAGCCTGCTGATGGTCATGGCCGGGCTCGAGCAACCGACCGGCGGTGCCGTCACGGTCGCGGGCACGCCGTTCGACGGGCAAAGCGAGGACGATCTGGCCCGCTTCCGCCGGGATCATATCGGGATCGTGTTCCAGGATTTCCACCTGGTGCCGACCATGAACGCGCTCGAAAACGTCGCCCTGCCGCTCGAGTTCGCCGGCGCGGCGGACGCGTTCGAGCGCGCCCGCGCCGTCTTGGAAACCGTCGGTCTCGGCCATCGCCTGACCCATTATCCGGGCCAGCTCTCGGGCGGCGAACAGCAACGTGTCGCCATCGCGCGCGCGTTCGTTTCCGAACCGGCGATCCTGCTGGCCGATGAGCCGACCGGTAACCTCGATGGTGAAACCGGGCGAACCGTCATGGAAACCCTGTTCGATCTGCACGCACGCCACAACACGACCCTGGTGCTGATCACCCACGAGCCCGATGTAGCCGAACGGTGCTCACGGGTCATCACCCTCGCCGACGGCCGCATCGCCCACGATTCCATGAACGAAGCCACCGTGAACGATACGGCGATGCCCGACCATGGATAAACGTTCGGATCGCGAATCATGAACGGATTCGCTCTCGCCATGCGCATCGCCCGCCGGGAGTTGCGCGCCGGGCTCTCGGGTTTCCGGATTTTCATCGCCTGCCTCGTCCTCGGCGTCACGGTGATCGCCGCCGTCGGCACGATGAACGCGGCCATTGTCGGCGGCTTGAACGCGAACGCCCGCTCTATTCTCGGTGGCGACGTCGATCTGCGCCTGCAAGGCCGCCCCGCCGCGCCCGAACACCTGACGTATTTGAAGAGCAACAGCGCGGGCCTATCGCGCGCCGTCGACTTCCGCGCGATGGCACAACGTCCCGATACCCGGGAGCGCACGCTGATCGAGCTGAAGGCCGTCGACGACGCCTACCCCTTGGTCGGCGCGGTGAAACTGTCGCCGGCGCTGCCGCTCGAAGACGCCCTGAAGCAAAAAGACGGGGTCTGGGGAGCGACGGTCGACGCCCGCGTGCTGGACAAGCTCGGCCTCAAGATCGGCGAGCGCATCCGGGTCGGCGAGGCGACGTTCGCCGTGCGCGCACGCCTCGAAATCGAGCCCGACCGGATCGCGAGCGTGTTCCGGTTCGCGCCGAGTTTGATGATCCATGACGCCGCCCTGCCCGATACCGGCCTGATCCGGCCCGGCAGCCAGGTGGACTATCACTACCGGGTCGTGCTTGGCAGCAGCGGCGGCGGCATCGACGGCAACGCCGCCGCCTGGATCGACGCGTTGAAAAAGAAATTTCCGGATGCCGGATGGCGTATCCGTGCCAAGGATAACGCAGCACCCGGCGTGCGCCGGTTCATCGAGCGCATGGTCCTGTTCCTCTCCTTCGTCAGCCTCGCGACGCTTCTGGTCGGCGGCATCGGGATCGGCAACGCGGTGCGCAGCTATCTCGAACGCAAGACTCCGGTGATCGCGACTCTGAAGTGCCTCGGCGCGTCGAGTGCTTTCGTTTTCAAAGTTTATTTCATTCAGATCCTGTTGCTGGCCGCGGCGGCCATCGCCGTCGGGCTCGCCCTCGGTGCCGCGCTGCCGAGCCTCGGTCTCATGCTTGCCGAGGACCTGCTGCCGATCCGCCCGGTGATCGCGTTCTATCCGGCACCGATTGCGATCGCCGCCGTGTTCGGCATCCTGACGACGGTTACGTTCACCCTGTGGCCGCTCGGCCGGGCGCGCGCGATACCGGCGGCGCAGCTTTTTCGCGACCGCATCGATTCCCGCCGGGTATACCCGCACCGTGCCGTGCTGATCGCCTTCCTCGCCGGTACCGCCCTGCTCGCGGGCCTCACCGTCGCCACCGCCTCGGACAAGGGCTTCGCGCTTTGGTTCGTCGGCGGCACCATCGTCACCCTCGCCCTGTTGCGCCTCGGCGCCGGCGTGCTGATGGCCGGCGCCAAACGCATCAAACGGACCGGCGGCACCGGCCATGCCGCTTGGCGGCACGGGCTCGCCAATCTCTATCGGCCCGGCGCGGCGACGCCGAACGTCGTGATGTCGCTCGGCGTCGGCCTCTCGGTATTGGTCGCCATCGTCTCCATCGAGCAGAACCTGCGCCATCAAATCGACAGCCGCATTCCGGAACAGGCACCGGCGTTCTTTTTCATCGACATCCAGCCCCATCAGATCGACGCGCTCAAGAAAACCATTCAATCGATCGACGGCACCCAGGCCTTCCGCCAGGCACCCACCTTGCGCGGGCGGATCGTCGCCATCAACGGTACGCCCGTCGAAAAGGCCAAGATCGATTCCGACGTGCGCTGGGCCGTGCGCGGCGACCGGGCGCTGACCTACGCCGCCGAACCCTCGCCTGAAACGGAACTCGTCAAGGGCGTGTGGTGGCCGGCGGATTACTCGGGCCCGCCGATCATTTCCTTCGACGCCCGCGTCGCCAAGGGCTTCGGCGTCGGCATCGGCGATACCCTGACCTTCAATATTCTCGGGCGCGAAATCACCGCGAAGATCACCAGCCTGCGCGAGACCGACTGGCGTTCGCTCCGTTTCGACTTCGCCGTGATCTTCGCCCCCGGCGCCCTGGAGGGCGCGCCCCATACCCACATCGCCGCCCTGCAAACGCCGCCGCATCTGGAGCAGACGGTCGAACGGCACATCAATGAACGATTCGCCAACGTCACCGCGATTCGGGTGCGCGAGGCGCTCGACGCGGCGGCCACGCTGCTGTCGGGCATCGGCGCCGCCGTGCGCGGCGCGGCCAGCATCGCCCTGATCGCGGGCGCCTTGGTTTTGGGCGGCGTGATCGCGGCCGGGCACGAACGCCGAATCTACGACGCGGTCGTCTTCAAGGTTTTAGGCGCACGTCGCCTCAATACCCTCAAGGCGTTCCTGGTCGAGTACGGCGTCCTGGGCTTGTGCACCGGCCTGATCGCGGTGCTCATCGGCACGCTGACGGCCTGGGGAATCGTCGTCTACCTGATGCGCATGTCATGGTCGTTTTTCGCCGACGGGGCCATGCTCGTGCTGATCGTCTGCCTGGTCCTAACGCTGATCTTGGGATTCGCCGGGACCTGGCGCGCGCTCGGCGCCAAGGCGGCGCCTTATTTGCGTAACCGGTGATGACTGGCGTAACGGATAACGACCGGCGCAATCCGTGACGAACGGATTAAATTTTATCCATCTTCCGGCGGGTTTTAAATTATCACGTGAAATCAGTGTATTACGAATTTCGTCCCGAGCCCGTCCGGCGGGCCGGCCGCCGGGATATATTGATTTCGCCGCCAATCCTGCCATATTAGCGGCATAGGTTTTCCCTCGTTTACAAGAGGTTAGGAGATGTCATTGGAACCCGATAACAGGTTTGGTATCCGCACCGATACGATGAGCCCGTCGCAGGCACGCGCGGCCGGTATCGATGTCGGTCTGCGTCAGTACATGCTGCAGGTCTATAACTACATGGCCTCCGGTTTGGCGCTGACGGGCATCGTCGCGTATCTGGTCGCGTCCTCTGAAGCCATGACCAAGGCGATCTTCGGTACGCCTCTGTTCTGGGTCGTGGCTCTGGCGCCGATCGCCCTGGTGTTTTTCCTGAGCTTCCGCATTCAGCACATGAAGGCCTCGACCGCGCAGGCGGTGTTCTGGATCTTCTCGGTCCTGATGGGGCTGTCGCTGGCGTCGGTTTTCCTGCAATTCACCGGCACCTCGATCGCGCGGGTGTTCTTCATCACCGCCGGCACCTTTGCGGGCATGAGCCTTTACGGCTACACCACCAAACGCGACCTGTCCGGCTGGGGCTCGTTCCTCTTCATGGGCCTGATCGGCATCATCATCGCCAGCATCGTCAATATCTTCCTTCAGAGCACGGCGATGCAGTTCGTGATCTCGGTGATCGGCGTGCTGGTATTCGTCGGCCTGACCGCTTACGACACCCAGAAGATCAAGGCCATCTATGTCGAGTCCGACGGCCATGAGACGCACACCAAGAAAGCCATCATGGGCGCCGTGACCCTCTATCTGGATTTCATCAACCTGTTCATCATGCTGCT
>JAVJPD010000221.1:0-1255 GCA_040216475.1 Rhodospirillales bacterium | reverse complement strand
GGCAGCATTTGTAATTCTTGACCCGTTAATTTACCGACAATGGCATCGCCGGTGAATTGCTGCCACCAGCTTTCGGTTTGCCGGTCATACATGACCAGATCCGAATGCCGAAGAAGCCCCGTTGTCCCGAAGCTTAGAACTCGATTTTGAACCGTTCGTTTGAAGACGATGGCGGAATTGCACAGAGGACAGTAGGTAACGGCGACGGGGACGCCGCCGACCTCGTCGTTGACGATTTCATGCCACATCAGAATCCGGAGCGGATAAGCCCGGGCGTCTCCGTTTACGATCAGCCCGATCACGGGTTCGGTCGGGGCCAAGTTGCCGGCGTTACCGAGCGGCGTAAATCGAGGCCGGTCGATTGAGGGGATGCCGTCTTTCGGGGGGCCGCCGGAAATGATTTCCGACAGATCGATCTTGGTGCGGGAAAAATCGGTTTTGGGCCATTTCTCCTGCCATTCGAGAGCGTGACCGGGGGCCGTGCAAATCATGGCGAAGGCGGATAAAACGGCAATCCGCGATGCGTTTTGAAATGCCCTCCGGACAAGGCTGAACATTGACGGCTCCCATATATTGAATTGGCACAGGCTCGGCGGGGACTCTGCCGGTTAATTTGCTTCGGTAAGAGCTCCCGCTAACCCACGCGCCTCGATCGGCTTATTTGCGCCTGAACTCCTCCGGCAGGAAGAACATGTGATCCTGAGCCTCCGCCACGGCGGCATGACAGGCGATGCAGAACTCGACGGTTTTAGAGCCCTTGCCTTTGGTCGTGCCGGCGACCGCGCCCGTCGGCATGATCATCGTGTAGCGCCAATCGCCGCTGGCCTTGTTGAAGCCGGCGGACATCTTTTCCATCAGGAAAAGCGGGCCGGCGGCCACTTGGCCCTTGGCGCCGACCGTGAAGCTGTCCTTGGCCAATATCGAGCCGACCGGCATTTTACCGGATTGCTCGAACCGGCCGTAGTTTTTGGCGGTGCCGTTCGCATAGTTGTTGACGAATCGCTGTCCGTGGGTGGCCGACGGGTACGGCTGGGCGCTGTAATTTGTCCATGATCCGTACGATTTGGCGGTCTTATCGCCGGATTTGGCATAACCGGCCTGCATGTCTTTCTTGGCGCAGCCATAGGCGGCAACGGCTTCGTTTTTGGAGAGGTTGACCGCGGCCGCGGCGGCGCACGGATTCGCCGCGCACGGATTCGCCGCGCACGGGTTGGCGGCACAGGGATTCTTAGCGGCACAGGGGTTCTTAGCCGCG
>JAVJPD010000220.1:0-13697 GCA_040216475.1 Rhodospirillales bacterium | reverse complement strand
TTCCCACTTGTCGTTGGGAATCTTGAACTTGAGAATCCGATCGACCGCCGGGCTGACCGCGCAGACCACCTTCTCGACCTGCTCGGGCTTGATGTCGTGCTGCTTGCGAAGCTGCAGGATCGCATGGATCGTCGGGTGCGTGCGCGTGCAGGTCGGGAACGCCTTGTAAGTCATGCCGGGTTTGATGAAATCGAACGGCTTGCCCATGGTCTCGAGGATTTGGTTGCCGTCAATGCCGTTCCCGAAGGTGCTGAGGAAACCGTCGCGGGTTTCGATGATGGTGCGCCGCCCGGTGAAGCCCTTCTCGGCCAGCATCGCCGCGTTGAGGCCGTCGCGCGCCGAGCGCCCGGCACCGTAAGCCTTGCAGTAACTGCCGTCGTTGCCGCGCATGCCGGAGGCTTCCGCGCACGCGATCCCCAAAGCATTCGCCATGGCCTCGGCATCCAGGCCGAGAAGGTTGCCGCAGGCCATCGCCGCGCCGAGAGTGTTGACCACCGCCAACGGATGCCAGCCTTGAATATGAAACTGTTCGCCGAGCGCGTCGCAGATATTGTCGGCGACCTCATCGCCCAACACGTGCGCGGCAATGATCGCCTTGCCCTGGGATTTACGGGTTTCCGCCAACGCCCAGACGGACGGGCAGATGGTCACGGACGGGTGATTGACCTGCGGCACGGAAATGTCGCTGAAACCGAGAATGTCGCTCGAAGCGCCGTTGATCCAGGCGGCGTTCGGCATCGTCGCCTTGAAGCCCATGCCGATCACGGTCGCGGCTTCGTTGCCGCCGAGTTCCTTGACGTATTCGGCGAGGATGTTCGGCGCCTTTTCCACCGATCCCGCGAGCGCGATGCCGATGGTATCGAGAAAGGACTTCTTGGCGCCTTGCACGACTTCCGCCGGCAGGTCCTTAAAGGTCAGGTCGGCCGAGAACTCCGCGATGCCCCGCGTGATCTCGCGGGATTCCGGTTTCAACTCCGTAACTTTTTCCGCCGTCGCCATCGCAACAACTCCTCTAGACGTGATTTCGGTGAATTCGGATGAAGCCCTATGCGCGAATTTTGCTCTTGGTACCGCTTATTGTCAAATAATCGGGCGCTATACCGCCTCGGCCAGGGTGAACGGCCCGTCTTCCTTGATCTGGGTGCGGCGCATGTAACGCAGATATTTCCCGGAATCGAACGGACGCGCCCGGTGCAGCAGACACCGGTTGTCCCAGACGACGAGATCGCCGACCGACCAATGGTGACTGTAGGTAAATTCCGGCCGCGTCGCGTGCGCGCAAAGCGTCTCGACCAGCGCACGGGCATCTTCGCGCGGCATGCCCGAGATATCGCTGATGCAGGTCAGCGACAGATACAGACTCTTGCGCCCGGTTTCACGATGCACGCGCACCATCGGATGGGTCACCGGCGGCACTTCCTTGAGCTGTTCGGACGACAGCGGCGGGCGGTCCGGATAGCGCTGCGAATAGGTAAAATTGCGATCATGAGTCGCGATCAAACCTTCCAGTTTCGCCTTCATCGCGTCGGACAGAGCATCGTACGCCGCGCGCATGTCGGCGAATTCCGTGTTGCCGCCTTCCGGCGGACAGGCATCGCACAGCAGCAGCGTGCCCAGCATCGGTTTTTCGACGAAGGACTGATCGGTATGCCATTCCGGGCCCGCATTGTAGGCACCGACGAACTTGCCGTCCTTCTTCTTGTTGGTGAGGATGCGGATTTCCGGATGTTCGGGCAGGGTGTGCTCGATCAGATGATGCACGTCGAGCCGGCCGAACCGTTTGCTGAAATCGAGCAAGGCGTCGTTGCCGACCGTCTGGCCGTGAAACACCAGCACGGCGTGTTCGAGATAAAGTTCGCGAATTTTGGCGAAGGCCGCCTCCGACAGCGGCGCCGCGAGATCGACGCCGGATACCTCGGCGGCGAAGTGCTCGGTCAGGCGTTTGGCCGTGATGGAACCCGGATCGTTGACGTGTGCCGGCATGGCAGTGCCTCCCATGTTTACCCGCTCTTGCGGATCTTTTGACCTCCCCCCGTTGGGGTATAGTATAATGTCCCTCGAAACCTTTCGGCAAATTCACGTTACGATTCATCCAGATCATGCCTACCTTCACGCTCACCCCTCTCGGAGAGGCGCTCGGCGCCGAGATCACCGGGATCGACATCGCCGAGACGGATGCCGCGGGCCTTGAAGCCCTCAAGGCCGCCGCTTTCGAGCATGCGGTTCTTTGCATCCGCGGCCAGAAGAGCCTGACCCCCGAACAACAGATCGCCTTCACCCGGAACCTCGGCGAGCTGCATCAGCACGTATTGAGCCACTTGGCGCTGGAGGGATATCCTGAAATCCTCGTAGCCTCGAACGAAACCGACGAGAACGGCAAGCCGATCGGCATCAAGGACGCCGGTCAGTACTGGCACACGGATATATCCTACGAGAAACGCCCGCTCTCGTTTTCGCTCCTGCGCGCGATCAAACTGCCCGAGAAAGACGGCAAAATCCTGGGCGACACCCAATTCGCGAGCACGTGGCGCGCGTATGAAGCGTTGCCGGACGCGATGAAACGCCGCCTGGCGGACCTCAAGGCGGTGCACAGCTACACGACCTATACCGAAGCCCGCAAGGGCCGGATCAAGATCCGCGGCGAAACCAAACAGGATCAAAAGGCCCGGGTGCCGGACAATATTCACCCCGTCGTGCGCACCCACCCCGAGAACGGGCGTCAATGCCTCTACGTCAATGAAGGGTTTACGATTCAGATTTGCGGCATGGCGGAAGACGAAAGCAAGGACCTGCTCGCCGAGCTGTTCGCGCACATCAAACGGCCCGAATTCCTATACCGCCACCGATGGCAGCCCGACGACCTGGTGATCTGGGACAACGTGCAAACCCAGCATTGCGCGGTGAACGATTACGACGTGCCGCGATTGCGTACCATGCACCGCACCTCGGTGGTCGGCTCCGTGCCGTTCTAACCCAACACCGCCTCTTGATGACAAAATCGCTCACCTTGTACGACATCGCCGAGCGTTACGTTCACCGGCGACCCGAACATCGGCCCCGCGCAGGCAACTGTGTGAAACTCGCCGCGCTCACCGCACGGGTCGCACCCGGACGGCAGCTCGTTCAACAAAGCTTCATCGAAGGCCCGCCCGATGAAGCGCCCATCGAGCTGTTCGGTATCGATGCTGATCAGCCGCGCCTCGAGGCCGCCCGCTATCATGTCGCGCGCGAGCGCGCCCGTCTCCAATCCCCATAACGGAAAGAGCGGCGTGAGGCCGCTGCCTTGCAGTTTTTCCTCGCGATAGGCGCGCACATCCCCCAAAAACAGATCGCCGAACGCGATGTGCGTGACGCCGTGCGCCTTGAGGCGCTCGACGACAGTATGCATGGCTTGCTCGTAAGCTTCGTTCGGGCAGGGATCGGGCAACGGCACCTCTTCGAGCGGCAAGCCGGCGGCCTTCGCCTGCGCCAGCAGAACACCGCGATCGACGCCGTGCACCGTCACCCGCCGGCCTTCGTCCGGCCCGGCCGTCGTCGAGAGCAGCCCGACCACGTCGACGTCGCCCCGGCTGCGCAGCCTATGCAAGGCCCAGGCGCTGTCCTTGCCCGTACTCCAACTGAGTATCGCCTTCGGTTTTTGCATGGATACGCTGCCTTGACGGCTCCTTGCCTTGATCGCGATGATACGCGACAGTAAGAGAGGCTTGGGAAAACAACAAGCGTAAGCCTTCGATAACACGGGGAGAACCGATGGATTTTCATAAAAAGCAGTTCGATGCCGATTACAGCGGAATCCTCGACGGCATTCGGGTGATCGACGTTTCGCGCCTGGTCGCGGGCAATACGCTGACCAAGATGCTCGCCGACTTCGGCGCCGAGGTGATCAAGATCGAACCGATCCCCGACGGCGATCCGTACCGCAACTGGCACGCTTCCGCCGTGTCGCTGCACTGGAAGGAATACTGCCGTAACAAGAAAAGTCTCAGTCTCAATCTGCGCACCGACGAGGGCAAACAAATCCTGCGCCGATTGCTGTCCGACGCGGATTGCTTCGTCGAAAATTACCGCCCCGGCCGCCTCGAACAAATGGGCTTCGAGCCGAACCAGCTGATCGAAGCCAACGACAAATTGATCGTGGCGCGGCTTTCGGGCTACGGCCAGACCGGCCCCTATCGCGAGTACGGCGGCTTCGGCACCCTGGTCGAGGCCATGTCGGGCTTTGCCTCGCGCAACGGCTTCGCCGACCGCGAGCCGGTGCTGCCGCCCTTGGCCATGGCCGATATGATCGCCGGGATCACCGGCGCCATGGCGACGGCAATGGCATTGTACCATCGCGACCTGAAAAACGGCGGCGGCCAGATCATCGATCTTTCGCTGCTCGAGCCGCTCTACATGATCCTCGGCCCCGAGGCGGCGCGCTACAAGATGGGCGGCACCGTGCGCAAACGCAGCGGCAGTTCCTCGCAAACGTCCTGTCCGCGCGGAGTGTACCAAACCAAGGACGGCAAATGGGTGTCGATGTCCGCTTCCATTCAATCGATGGCGCACCGCCTGTTCCGCGCGATCGGCCGGGCCGACATGGTCGACGATCCGCGCTACCGCACCAATGCCGACCGGATTCAACGGCGCGAGGAAGTCGACGGCATCGTCGGCGGTTTTATCAAGCAAAAAACGCTTGAGGAAAATCTCGCCTTTTTCCGCAAGGAGGAAATCACCGTCGGGCCGGTGTTCGACATCAGTCAAATCGTCGAGGACGAACACTTCCGGGAACGTGAAATCATCGTCGACCTGCCCGATGAAGATCTCGAATGGATGCCGATGCACAACATCGTGCCGCGGCTGTCGAAAACCCCCGGCGGTTTCAAGAGCCCGGCGCCGAAACTCGGCGAGCACAACGCGGAAATTCTGGGCGCGCTCGGCTACGATGCCGCCGGGCTCGACAGACTGCGCGCCGAGAACGTCATCGTTTAGCCCGGACCGGAAAAGGAATCTCTTCATGGACGACCGTATCGATTACCGAAAATTCCGCGACGGCCTGGTCCTGCGCTCCATGCTGTTCGTGCCGACCAACGTCGACCGTTTCGTCGACAAGGCACACATCCGGGGCGCGGACTCGATCATCCTCGATCTCGAAGACAGCATCGCGCTTTCGGAAAAAGCGAGCGCGCGCAAGTTGGTTCAGGAAGCGGCCGCCAAGGTCGCGCGCGGCGGCGCCGTCGTGTTCGTGCGCATCAACAGCCCGCTCCGCCTCGGCATCCCCGATCTCGAACAGGTCGTCTCGCCGGCGGTCCGCGGCGTGCTCATCCCCAAATGCGACGGGCCGAGCCATGTGCGCCTGATCGCCGAGGCCATCGCCGAGCTCGAAGCCGAGCGCGGCATGGAGGTGGGATCGACGCTCTTGAGCGCGCGCATCGAAACCGCGGAGGCGTTCTTCATCATGGAGGACATCGCCAAGGCCCATCCCCGCCTGGCGGCGTTCGGCCTCGGCAGCGAGGACTTCACCCTATCGATCGGCGTCGAACCGAGCGTGGAGACCCTGCTTTACCCCAAGCAGCGCTCGATCATCGCCGCGCGCGCCGCCGGCCTGATCCCTATGGGGCTGGTCGGTTCCGGCGCGGATTTCTCCAACCTCGATGAGATGCGCGCGACCGTGCGAAAATCCCGCCGGTTCGGGTTCGAGGGCTCGTCCTGCATTCATCCCGCGGTGGTGCCGATCCTGAACGAAGAGTTCAAGCCCCTGGCGGACGAGATCGGCAAGGCGGAAAAGATCATCGAGGCGTTCAAGCACTCCATCGCCGCGGGCAAGGCCGCCGTCGAGGTCGACGGCAAGATGGTCGACTACCCCATCGTCTACCGCGCGGAAAACCTTCTGAAGAAGGCCGCCGCCATCGCCGCGAAAGAGGCCCGGATGAAGGCGTGAGGCCGTTTCATTATATGAAAAAGCCGGCATATAGGCGGCCGGCAAGGCTGAGCGGGGGGCTCGGACGATAGAGACAAACCCGCAAAGGTTGTTTAAAATACCCTCGTATACGGGCTTAAATACTGGGGCTGAAGAAGAAGGGAGATTGAAAGAATGCGATCCGTTGCCACTTACGAAGCGAAACAAACCCCCTATCAACGCGATGGCGGAACCGGTATCCGCCACGATTTTTTCGGCCAAAAAAGCACTCTCGAACGGAACCCTCAGGGATTCCTCGTCGAACGGTCTGACCCCAATCCGGTTATCACCCCGCATTTCCACGACGTCGATCAGTTCCAGGTCGTGGTTGCCGGCCACGGCCGCATCGGCAAGCGTCCGGTAAAGCCGATCGCCTTCCATTACGCCGATGCCTTTACGCCCTACGGCCCGATCATCGGCCAGGAAGACGGCATCTCTTTCTTCACCCTGCGCAACTGCGCAAGCGGCGGCCATTGGGCCATGCCGGGAAACAAGCAACATATGCCGGGACGCGCCGGGCGCAACGTCGCGCAGCTTTTCGATACCGACATTTCGGGCCTCAAGCCAAACGAAGTGAAAACGGTGATGCTCATCGAGCCGCACGCCGACAACCTGCAAGTCGTTGCCTATTACCTCGGCCCGAACGCGGAAACCGACGCGATCCCGTCGGACGGCGGCGGGCAATATCACATGGTCGGCTCGGGCTTTCTGCTTGACGGCGGCAAGGAGCTGCCGCCGAAGTCGCTCATTCGCGTCAACCGCGGCGAGGATGCGGCCCATTACAAGGCCGGCCCCGAAGGCGCTTCGGTTTTGTGCATGCAATACCCGGCACCGACGGACCGCCCCGGCTCGGACCCGAGCAAGATGAAACGCGATGGTTACGTCGAAAAGCGCAGGGGCGGGCAATAAATCCCGCTACCGAGCCCGCGAACAAACCACAAACAAGAAAAAGCCCCCGGCCGGGGGCTTTTTTATTGGGCTGCCCTACAACGGATCGGGGCGGCGCCGACCGCGCAGAGCGTTCGCGACGAGCGCGATGACGAACAGAACGACGAAAACGAAGAAAATGATCTTCGCGATATCGACAGCCGCGTGCGCGATGCCGCCGAACCCGAACACACCCGCAGTGAGGGCGACGATAAAGAAGATTGAAGCCCATCTTAACATCGCAAACCCCTTCCATGAAGAAAGCGGCCTTGGCGCCCAATATCAGGGGGGATGATGATTTGAACGCCAAGGCCAGGAAAGCCGCTTATGCATGCGGCTTAAGGGTTAGAGCTTCTCGGCCGCGGCATCGACCGCCTGTTCGAGGTCTTTATATGTCGCGACGACACTGTCCTTGGCATCCTCCCAAGCGTCTTTCGTGGAGTCGGTCAACTTTTCCGCTTTTTGCGCAGCGGCGTTCTTTTGCTTTTCGAGCGCGGCGACGGTTTTATCCCAATTCTTTTTGACTTTATCGCCGCCTTTCTCGGCCTGCTGCTTTAATTGCTTCAATTTGATCTCGATCGCCATCTGACGCTTCTTCAGCCACGCGATGGCATCCTCTTTCTTCTCGAACCCGTATTCCTTGACGTCGCGATAGGCCTCCTGGGCCTCCTTTTCGATCTTCGTGTCGGCGGCGGCCGGCCCCGGCGCGCCTATCAACACGAATACCCCTGCGAGTGCCGCCAAAATCGGGATTTTCAATTTCTTGTGCATGGTTGTCATATTGCCATTCATAGGAATCGCCTCTTTGTTCGGTGTTGTGAAAATCTCTCCCACATCGGTTACGGTGGTTACGGTCAGCGGAATCTCTCGACCGCATTCGATACGGCCTTGCGCAGATCCGAATACGCCGCCTCCACGTTGCCCTTGGCGTTTTCCCAAGCATCGGCGCTGTCGTTCTTGATTCCGTCGAGCTTGGTTTCGGCCTCGGCGCGCTTGCGCTCGATCGTCTCGAGCGCGCCGGAGAGATCACGCCGGCCTTCGGCTTCGAGTTTTTTCACTCTTGCCCGTAAAGCATGGACATCCGCTTGAATCTCGGCCTTCTGCGCTTCAATTTTCTGCCGAAACGATTGTTTGGTTTCCATATTGTTCACCACTCCTTTCCGGGAATATTTCATGGTGTTCACGGGTCTTTGTATCGCTTGGCACGCACCTACACATTAAACTGGGTTAAAGGACGTTTTATTCCCGGAAAAAGTGCCTATATCAACGCTAACCATAGGCGAACGACATGAAGCAAACCGACCGACCGATCCGCTCGACCGTGCCGCGCAATGGCCGCCTGACTAAGCGCCTCTCCGTTTTTATGGACCTCAATGAGGGCGAGATCGATCACCTGGATCAGTTGCAGAAAAAGGAAATCCGCCTGCACGCTGGCGCGGATATTATTTCCGAAGGAAATCCTTACCGGTTCAGCTACATTTTGAAGGACGGCTGGGCGATCAGTTACAAGCTGCTGCCCGAAGGCAGCCGACAGATCGTGAACTTTTTATTGCCGGGCGATTTCATCGGCCTCAGGGCGAACTGGTTCAAGACCGCGGAAGCTTCCGTCGCCGGCTTGACCGACATCATCGTCTCGCCCGTGCTGCCCCACAAGATCATCACGGGATCGCGAAAGTTCCCCAAGCTCGGCGCCGCCATCGCCTGGTCGTCGGCGCGCGACGAGTCGATCATGATCGAACATATCGTCAGTCTGGGGCGCCGTTCGGCATACGAACGCATCGCGCACCTGATTCTCGAGCTGCGCAAACGCCTGCAGGTCGTCGGGTTCACCCGCCAACGATCCTTCGAGTTGCCCGTCACCCAGGAAGTTCTCGGCGATTACCTCGGCCTAACCGTCGTGCACGTTAACCGCACCCTTAAAAAACTGCGCCAGCGCGGGCTTATCGCCACCGACGGCAAGCGCCTAATTATCAAGGATCTTGCCGGCCTCGAATGCGCTGCGGAATTCGATAGCGGCTACCTCAAACAGGAAAAGCCCTCCGAACAAACCAAGGCCGTGATCGAGAAAATCAATCCTTCCGACAGCACCGCCGAGCGCCTCGACAAAATCGAGGATGCCGCGCCGGCCGCGCTGATATCGAAACCGTAAGCGCGCATCGCCGCCATTTTAACTTAAGTAAATGCACGGCCTCTTCTCTTGTCTCACCCTCCTGCGTGACACGTCGCATGTATCCATCGGCGGGCACGAACGATTTACCGGCAGCGCCTTGACAGGCATCCCCGGTAAGAACCGACAAACACAGTGCGGGAGAGCACGATACCCATGAGCATTAAACACACCCCCCTGCCTTTTGCACCCGATTCCCTCGAACCCTACATTTCGAAACAGACAGTCGAGCTGCATCACGGCAAACATCACAAAGGATATGTCGATAAACTCAATAAGTTGATCGACGGCACGCCGCTACAAGACAAACCGCTCGAAGAGATCATCCTCGACACGGCAGACGACATCGATCGTGAAAATATCTTCAATAATGCCGCACAAGCCTGGAACCATACCGTTTATTGGCATTCCCTCGCGCCCAAGGGCGGCGGCAAGCCGAACGGCCCGTTGCTTGCCCGGCTGGAAAAGGATTTCGGCGGCTTCGACAAATTCCGCAAGGCGTTTATGGACAAGGCCGTCGGCTGTTTCGGCAGCGGCTGGGCCTGGCTCGTCGAAAACGGCGGCCGCCTCAAAGTCCTCAGCACCTCGAATGCCGTGCCGCCGATCGTCTTCGGCCAGAAAGTCCTTTTGACGTTCGACGTTTGGGAACACGCCTATTATCTGGATTACCAGAACCGGCGCGCTGAATACGTCGAAGCCTTTTTCGACCACTTGGTCAATTGGAATTTCGCCGCGCAGCAGACCGACAGCAGCCCTGCCGAGGCGCTACGCGCCGTTGGGTAAAGCCCCGGCAAACCTCGAGTAAAAGCCCTCGAAAAGAGGGTTTTTGTTCGTCGCCGGACATCGCGAAAAGAACGATCAAATCGATGTGTCTATCAACTTAGAACGTCCGTTCTCGACAACGAGGGCGCGCCCCGATACGCCGGCGCTCGTAACAGATATTTCTAATATTAGAAATCTCCCGATTACCCGAAAAAATATCCGTAAGGGCCGCGGAAAATGTGCCGATTCCGGCCCCGCAACCGTGACATCGCCAACCCCATCCCCTATCATGACCGTCAACAACACCAATAAAAAAAGCAAATCATTTTTCATCGTTGGAAAAAGGGAGAAGCTTACATGTCTCGGATCAACTCTTATGCCGGTGTTTGCGCAAGCGCTTTGCTTGCCGCCGGCTTGTTCCTCACACCGTCAAACGCGTCCGCGGTCGACTTCTCGGGCAAAACCGTCAAGATCATCGTGCCCTTCAAGGAAAGCGGCGGCGCCAGCCGCTATGCCCGCCTGTGGCAGAATTTCCTGAAGGATCAGTTGCCCGGCAAACCGACGGTTCTGGTGTTCTATAAGCCCGGCGGCTCGGGCATCACCGGCGCCAACTGGTTCCAGGAGAACGCCAAGCCCGACGGCCTGCACGTCATCGCGGCATCGACGTCCATGTACACCAGCTACCTGTTCGGCGGCGACAAGGTGCGCTTCAAGCTGTTCACCTGGCGGCCGATCGTCCTCTCGCCCTTGGGCTCGCAGATCTACGCCCGTAACGAAACCGGCGTGAAGGGCAAGAACATCGCCGACGACATCAAGGCGCTGCGCAGCGTCGAAAAATTGGTCAGCGGCGGCAAGAACCCGACGTCGTCGGAACTGCGCGGCTACATCGCCTACGATATACTCGGCCTGAACCCGACCTACGTGTTCGGCCTCAACAGCGGCGGGCGGCGCAAGGCCGCGATCCGGGGCGAGCTGAATCTGTCCTACGATTCGGCCGGTTCGTTCATGAAGAAGACCATGAAGTACGTGAAGAAAGGCATCTTCACGCACGTCATGAACCTCGGCTTCTTCAACGAAGACGGCGAGCTGGTGCGCGATCCGGCGTTCCCCGACACGCCGACGGTGCTGGATGCCTACAAGGCCGTGAACGGCGGCAAGATGCCGACGGGTCCGCGCTGGAAAGCGCTCAAGCACATGATCAACATCGGCGTCATGGCGTCGAAGTCGCTGATCCTGCCGGCGGGCACGTCCGACGAGATCGTCAACCTGTACGTCAGCACGGTCAAGAAGATCGCGGCGACGCCGGAGTTCCAGAAGCTCGCGAAGAAGGAGCTCGGCAACTATCCGCAATATTACGGCAAGTCCGCGGCCAAGGTCATGAAAGACGCCATCGACGTCGACGACGAGACCCGCAAGTGGATCGCCGGCTTCCTCAAGCGGAAGTTCGATTTCAATATGATGTAATCCGTCTTCACGGAAAAATCGTTCGGCCGGCGTCCTTCGGGCGCCGGCCCTTTTTTCGGCTCGATCCTGCTTTTAAGGTAATGGTGGGCGCGGCAAGGATTGAACTTGCGACCCCCTCGATGTCAACGAGGTGCTCTCCCACTGAGCTACGCGCCCCTAACGCCATGGTATGGCGCGGGCTAGATCGGATCATGATTTATCGGAAATATTATTCGGTTCCGATAAATCATGTGAATCCGATCTACATCAATAACTTAGAGCCGATTCACATGGTTCGTCGGAATCGCTATGAGCAACTCCGACGAACCATGCCCGGCCCTAGGGGTTTTAGTCCGATTTAGGCAGGCTTGGCAACCCGGGAACCGACTCGATATTCGGCCGGGGACCGGGCGCGTATGGCTGCCCCGCGCCCAAAACCGTTGCGCCGAAGCCGAACAACCGCTAACAAAATAAGGCCCGCCGGAGCCGTTTCCCGGGCCTCGACCGCCGAAGGCGAAGAACACGGCACAACCACGAAGATCGCGACACCAACAACCCAGGCAGCCCGCGTGACCGAGGAAACCCCGCCCCTCCCGAGCCCCGAGACCCGGCCGCCGGCCCTCGAAATCCGCGCGCCGGGGCGCCGGACGGTCCCGCTCGTTTTCGCCTCGCCCCATTCCGGCGACTTCTACCCGCCCGAATTCGTTGCCGCCTCCCGGCTCGATCCCCTGCACCTGCGCCGCTCGGAAGACGCCTTCATGGACAAGATCTTCGGCGCCGCGCCCGCCCACGGCGCGCCCCTGATCTGCGCGAATTATCCGCGCGCGTTCGTCGATCCGAACCGCGAGCCCTACGAGCTCGATCCGGACATGTTCCTCGACCGCCTGCCGCGCCAAGCCAACACCACCTCGCCGCGGGTCGCCGGCGGGCTCGGCACCGTCGCGCGGGTCATCGCCAACGGCGAGGAGATTTATAAGACCCGGCTGCCCTACGCCGAGGCCGAGCGGCGCATCGAAAGCTACTACAAGCCCTATCACGCCGCCCTGACCGGCCTGCTCGACGACACCCTCGAGCGGTTCGGCGCGTATCTGCTGATCGATTGCCATTCGATGCCCTCGATCGGCGGGCCGATGGACAACGACCCCGGCCTGCAGCGGGTCGATTTCGTGCTCGGCGACGGCTACGGCACCTCGTGCGCGCCGGCGGTGACCCAACTCGCCGAAACGACCCTCAAGAAATTCGGTTTCGTGGTCACCCGCAACAACCCCTACGCCGGCGGCTTCACCACGCGCCATTACGGCCACCCCGCCGAGGGCCGGCATACGCTGCAGATCGAGATCAACCGGGCGCTCTACATGGACGAGCGCGCGATCACGCCGTCGGCCGGCTTCGCCGCCCTAACCGGCAAAGTCACCCAATTGATCGATGCCCTGAGCCGCATCGAGATCGGCACCCTGCAGCCCGCCTTGGCCGCCGAATAGCCCCCCACCCAGCTTTACCCAGCCGGACCCGCGCCGATCGACCCCATAAGTTGGCACGGGCCTTGCGTAGTTAAGGGCAGGTAGTGGTTTTCGTCATGAGGTGGGCCGTGACGCGGATAAGACGATCATTGGGGATTTTCGCCGTCGCGGCGCTCGGACTCTGGCCCGGGATCGCGGCCGGGTACGGCTATCAAGCCTCTGAAAATCCTTGGAAAATTTGCGCCAAGCACACGCAGCAGCAGGAGCGCGCCCAGCGCATTCCACACCGGCTGTTGAACGCGATTTCCCTTGCCGAAACCGGCCGCTGGCGCCCCGAGACGGGGGAAATTCTTGCCTGGCCCTGGACCGTCATGGCCGAGGGCGAGGGCCGGTTCTTCGAGAACAAGGCGGCCGCCGTCGCCTGGGTGCGCGCGCTACGCGCCCGCGGGGTCGCGAATATCGACGTCGGCTGCATGCAGGTGAACCTCTATTATCACGGCCATCAGTTCGCCAGCATCGAACACGCGTTCGATCCGGACCTGAACACCGCCTACGCCGCCACATTCCTGCGACAAAAATACCGAGAAACCCGTTCCTGGCTGATGGCCGCCGGGCATTACCATTCGAACGACGGCGTGAAAAACAAAACCTACCGGGACAAGGTCCGCCGTTTCTGGACCGGCACCGAGACTCGGACGGCATCGGCCGACCGCGGCATCGATGCCGGCGACACCTCGCCGCAAACCGCCCGCTATCGGGCCGTTCAACAGATTTCACCCATCGCGGCACAGCACCCGCAAGCACGCTCCCTCGCCTCGACGGTCGACCGGAAACGGACCGAAGCCCTGAACGCGCGCTTTCAACAGCGCATCGGCGCCACCAACGGAGCGGCGGGCAAGCCCCTCAACCGAAACCGGGCGGGAGGCTTCCTCGAGGCGCAAAATCAAGGCAAGGGCGCAAGCTTCGCCGATCGACGCCAAGCCCAACTCGAGTACTGGCG
>JAVJPD010000219.1:0-3041 GCA_040216475.1 Rhodospirillales bacterium | reverse complement strand
GCCCGCGAACCTCGATCATGCCGGCGATGTGCGCCGGTGCCGTTGCCATCAGAACGTCGCCGCGCCGTTCGAGATCGACACGGTCGTCTGCGATCAGCGTCGCGCCGTCATCGATGAGCCGCAGGGCGAGATCGGATTTGCCGCTGCCGGGCGGGCCGATCAGCAGCACGGCGTGGCCGTACAGAGAAACGCAGGTGGCGTGAATTTGCGTCGTTTGCACTTCGTCGGACATGGCCGTTATGCGACACCGAAACCGTTTCCGTGTAAACGACAATCGTATGTTTGCGCTCGCGGGCGGGGTTCAGGCGGCGGGCAAAGTCACGACAAACCGGGCGCCGGCGATCTTTCCGTCGGGCGTCAGGCGGTTTTCCGCCCGGATCGTTCCTTGATGGGCCTCGACGATCTGTTTGGCGATGCTGAGGCCCAGTCCCGAGTGCATGCCGAACTTTTCGGTTTCGGGCCGCTCCGAATAAAAGCGCCCGAAGATCGCCGTCTCCTTGCCCGGCGGCAGGCCCCGGCCTTCGTCCTCGACCGTCACCCGAACCCGGGTTTTGCCGTCGATTCTTTCCCGGGCGGCGTTCACGGTGATGGTGCCGCCGACGGGACTGAACGTGATGGCGTTTTCCATCAGATTGCGGAAGACCTGCCCGAGCCGGCTTCCGTGGCCGATGACGGTCAGCTCGCCGTCCAGATTCAAATCGATGCGGGTGTCGCGCTGTTCCGCCATCGATTTATGAATATCGGCCAGGGTTTCGAGCATGCGGCCGATGTCGACGGCAACGGTTTCGCCGCGCGACATTTCGGCATCGACCCGGGAGGCATCCGAGATGTCGCTGATCAAGCGGTCGAGGCGCTGCACGTCGTCGCGGATGATCGCCAGCAAGGCGCGCAACTGTTCGGGATCGCTGACGTGCGACGCGGTTTCGACGGCGCTGCGCAGCGATGTCAGCGGGTTTTTGATTTCGTGCGCGACATCGGCGGCGAATCGCTCGATGGCATCGAGGCGCAACCATAACGCTTCGGTCATGTCGTTGAGGGACGCGGCCAGCTCGCCGATCTCGTCCCGGCGGCCTTTGAAGTCGGGAATCGTATGCTGGCGGTGGTTGCCGCGCCGGACCCGCTCGGCGGCCTGCGCCAGCCGCAGGATGGGCCGCGCGATGGTGCGGGCGAGATAAAGCGACAACAGGACCGTGATCGTGAGCGCAAAAAAGAAGACCGCCAGGATATCGGTGCGGACCCGCAGCAACCGGGCATCGATTCCTTCCGATCCCCTGGACAGCACCAACGCGCCGAGGACCTGTTTATAGCGCTGCACGGGAACAGCGGCGCTCAGGATCAGGCGGCCCTGGCCGCGTCGGAGCTGCACCACGGATTCGCCGGCCAGCGCCTTCATCACTTCCGGGTAATCGCGGGCGTGTTGCAGCGCCTTTTCCTGGAACGCGGGAATGTCGTCTTCGCCGATGAGCAACTTGGCGATGCGGTCGTAAAAATTAAGGAATATGCCGAGTAATCCGCTATCGCGCGGCGGCGGCAGGGCCTCGACCTCGACGGCGATGCGTCCGAGCAGCAGGCGGGAATCGGCGATCAACTGTCCGCGGGTATCGAACAAACGCGCCCGGGCCGCCGTGGTTTGTGCCAGCCGCCGGACGATCTGATGAGTCAAACGCGTAACCATGCGTTGCTTGGCGGCGGTCTGCGGGGTCACCGCACCTTCGCCGAGCGCGCCGGCGAACATCTCGGCTTGGGTCCGAAGCGCCGAGAACTCCGCTTCGATCAGACTTTCGCGGTATTTGCCGAGATAGAGGAGTCCCGCGACCAGAATGCCGAGCGCCAGGAGGTTGATGGCCAGGATGCGCCGGGTGATCGGCGAAAGGGTCCGCGAGTGTTCGAGGGTTTCGGACAAGTGCCGTTAGTCTCCGCGATAGCGGTAGCCGATGCCGTACAGCGTTTCGATGTGGGAGAAATCGGAATCCGTTTGTTTGAATTTGCGGCGCAGGCGCTTGATGTGGCTGTCGATGGTGCGGTCGTCCACGTAAATGTGTTCGCCGTAAGCCGCATCGATCAGTTGATCGCGGCTTTTCACGTGTCCCGGATGATGCGCGAGCGCCTGGATCAGCAGGAATTCGGTGACCGTCAGGTTCACGTCCGTGTTTTTCCACACACAAATATGGCGGGTCGGATCGAGAACCAGTTCGCCGCGCCGGATCAGGCTGTTATCGGGCGTTGCTTGCGCGGTTTGATCGCGCCGGCGCAGCACGGCCCGAATCCGTTCGATCAGCAGGCGTTGCGAGAACGGCTTCTTGATGTAATCGTCGGCACCGAGGCTGAGGCCCGCGATTTCGTCGATTTCCTCGTCCTTGGAGGTGAGGAAGATCACCGGCAGGTTACTTTTTTTGCGGATGTGTCCGAGCAGTTCCATGCCGTCCATGCGCGGCATTTTGATGTCGAGGATGGCGAGGTCAACGGGCTTGCGTCCGATGCCTTCGAGCGCGGCCTCGCCGTCGGTATAGGTGTGGACCTTGAAACCTTCGGTTTCCAAGGCCATCGTGACCGACGTTAATATATTCCGGTCGTCGTCAACGAGGGCAATCGTCTGGGACATCGGCTTCGATCCTTGCTGCAGCGTTGCTTGTGGGTCGGCATCGCCCGGGGTCGGAAACCGTGCGTGGACACGGCCCCGGGAAATAAGCGCCCGTTTGTGGCAAAATTATAGCCATTTCAACGGTGCGGGGCTAAAGGATATGGCTTAAACCCGTGCGTGAGCGGGAAAAGGAGGGATCGTGCCGCCGGCCCACGAAATGCCGTATTTGCGAGACGTCATCGTTTTTTTGGCGGTGGCGGCGGTCATCGTGCCGATTTTTCACCGCCTCAAGATCAGCCCGGTCCTCGGCTACCTGCTGGCGGGCATGGCGACCGGGCCGTTCGGCTTCGCGATCATCGGCAACATCGAGAACGTCAAGGCCCTGGCCGAATTCGGCGTGGTGTTTCTGTTGTTCCTGATCGGCCTGGAACTCTCCTTCGAGCGTTTGTGGACCATGCGC
>JAVJPD010000218.1:0-2435 GCA_040216475.1 Rhodospirillales bacterium | reverse complement strand
ATGGCGACCACGAACGGCGGGCCGATGTAGGGAAACAGGGTGTTGGATACCCCGTGGGCCATCGCGTTGATGACCGTGAACAGCGGCAGGCCCATGGCAGCGGCCAGGTCCTTGGCGAGCGGCGCCAGCACCACCGGCGCGCCGGGCGAGGTGGCGAACACGTTGGTCAGGGTGGCGAGGCCGACCAGGGTCGAGAAGTTCATGAAATCGTGGTTCGGCGTCGGGTTGACGACGTCGATCAGCACCTTGGCGGCGACGGAACCGAGGCCGGTGTGCTGAACGACGGCGCCGACGCTCAGGATTCCGGCGACGTAGAAGAACGGCGTCAGGTTGATTTTCTTCTGGAAGGCGTCTTCGGGAATCAGTTTCAACGCGGGAATCATGATCACCAGCGCGGCCAGCAGGGAGATATGGCCGGGCGAAACGCCGTGCATGAAATCCGTCGCCCACAGGCACATGGTCGCGGCGAGGATGAGCTGCAGCAGGCGTTGGCGCCTCGTGTTCGGCGCGATCTCAATGGTTTGCCGTTTCGGCTCCTCGACGGTGTCGGGGAACAGGACCGCGATTACCCAGATCAGCAGCGCCGCCTTGAGCACGCCGGTGATCGGAAAATGCCACAGCAGGAACTCGCCGAAGGTAAAGGGCAGCTTGTAGATCGCTTCCGAGGCACCCGACATCACCACGTTCGGCAGATTGGCGGGCAGGATGCCGTAGCCCGGCAGAAACGTGCCGATGCTGGCGGCGAGCGCGATGCCGGCGCGGCCGGGCCGGCCCTCCTCGAAGCCGAGGGCCTCGGCGATGGCGAGCGCGATCGGCACCAGGATGATGATCCGGCTGATGGTCGCGGGCATGAAGAAGCCGAGCGCCAAGGAGGCATACGTGACGACGATGAGCACCTTCAGATAACTCAACGACGAAAGCCGGGTGCCGATCTTGCCGATCCGTTCCGTCAGGCCGGTGTGCTGGATCGCGAGGCTGATGAACAGCCCGCCGAACAGCAGCCACACCGAACTGGTCATGAAGCCGGAGAACGCGACGTTGGCCGGCGCGACGCCGAGCAGCACGATTACCAGCATGAACGTCAGCGAGGTAAAGTGCTCGGGCAGGGCGTGGGTCGCGTAGATGGCGACGGCGGCGAACAGAACGGCGCCCGCGCGAGTCAATTCCGGATCGAGCCCCGCCGGCGTCGGCGCCAGCAGGACGACAACCGCGACGGCCACGGAAAGGAACGCGATCAGATTGGCCGGCTTCCTGAGAACCGCGAGCATGGGTATTCCCTGTGACAGATGAGCGCGGGAGATCCGCGGACGTGAAATTTAGAAACTCTATATTTTTACGCAAAACTCAAGGAAAAAACGGAACCGCACGGAACGCTATCCCAGAAATCCGAGGATTTTCCACCAAAGGAAGGTCAGCGGGCCGAGCAAAACGGCACTCAGGACCGCCATGCCGACGCACAGCCGAACCCCGTCGCGCATGCTCGTGCCGGTCAGGCTCATGGCGACGATGAACGGCGGGGCGACGTAAGGCAGAAGCTGGATAGAGACGCCGAACACCATCATGTTGAGCACCGTGAACAGCGGCAGGCCCATCGCGGTGGCGAGGTCTTGGGCGAGCGGCGCCAGTACGACCGGCGCGCCGGGGCCGGTGGCGACGAAGCAGAGCAGGCTCGAAATGCCCGCGACAATGGCGAAGTTGGTTCCCACCTGATCGGGCTTCGGCGCGGTGACGTCGATCAGCGCCTGGGCGATGTGAACGCCGAGGCCGCTGTGCTGCACGACGCCGCCGATGGCGAGAATACCGACGACCTGGAAAAACGGCGTCATGTTGACCTTGCCGTGAAGGGCATCGCCCGGGCTCAGCTTGAGCGCGGGCATCAGGATGACCACGGCGACCATCAGCGAGATATAGCCGGGCGCGATGCGGTGGAGGAAGTCGGTCGACCAGAGGCAAACGGTCGCGATCAGCAAAAATTGCAGGAGCCGTTGCTGTATATTGATGGGCGCCTGTTCGGGGGGCGCCATCGGCGTTTCGTCGCGTTTGTCCGGGTACATGAGGGCGAGAAAACAGACCAGCATGGCGGCCTTCAACAGCCCGGTGACCGGGAAATGCCAGAGCAGGAATTTGCCGTAAGTAAACTGGATGCCGTAGGCGGTTTCGGTGGCCCCCGCCATGACGACGTTCGGCAGGTTGGCGGGCAGGATGCCGGCGCCCGGCAGGAAGGTGCCGATTCCGGCGGCGAGCGCGATGCCCCGGCGCCCGGGCCGGCCTTCGTGAAATCCGAGGCGGTCGGCGATGGCGAGCGCGATCGGCACCAGGATGGCGATGCGGCTCACGGTCGCGGGCATGAACAGGCCGACGGCGAGCGAGGCGTAGGTCACGACGATCAGAATCTTGACGTAACTCAGCGAGAACAGCGCGCCGGCGACGCCGCC
>JAVJPD010000217.1:0-3175 GCA_040216475.1 Rhodospirillales bacterium | reverse complement strand
CGCAGCCGCGCCGGCGTGGCCCTGACCGCGGCGGGCCAGCGCTTCAGCCGCCACGCCGCGGCGTTCCTGCGCATCTGGGGCCAGGCGCGCCAGGAGATCGCGCTGCCGGAGAACTACATCGAGCGCCTCAACATCGGCGCGCAGATCAGCCACTGGGACGACGTGATGGTGAACTGGATGGGCTGGTTGCGCGCGCAGCACCCGAACATCGCGGTGCATGCCGAGATCGGCTCGAACGACAGCTTGATGCGCCAGATGACCGACGGCCTGCTCGATCTCGCGGTGGTGTACTCGCCCTCGATCAATCCGGGCTTCACGGTCAAGAAACTGTTCGAGGAAAAAATCATCCTGGTGAGCACCCGGCGGACGCCGCGCGGCGGCCGGAACGCGCCGCCGTCCCTGGGCGACGGCTACGTGTTCGTCGATTGGGGGCCGGAGTTCCGCAGCGGCCATACCCTCGCCTGGCCGGACCTGAAGCCGCCGGGGCTTTACTTCAGCGTCGGCACCGTCGCCCTCGAATTCATTCTGCGCTACGGCGGCAGCGGCTACTTCCCCGCGCGCCTGGTGCGCCGCGCAATTCGCAACCGCAAGCTGTTTCGCATCAACAACGCGCCGGTATTCTCGCGCACGGTCTATCTCGTCACCGCCGCCGACAAGCCCGCCCCAACCGTCGCGCCGATTCTGGATGGATTGAGAAAAATCGCCCTGGCGGCGGAAGCACGGAATAAGTGATTCGATTTCCATCCATAACTTAGAGCATGTCGCCTTCGTTCGGGCTCTAAACCAGCGCCTGCAGTTTTTTGCACACCGGGCCGGGTTGGCCGCCGCCGATCTTTTTGCCGCCGACCTCGATCAGCGGATAGACGCCGAGGCTGTTGGTGAGGAAGGCTTCCGAGACCTGCCCGAAGGCGTGCGGCGCCAGGGTCTGCTCGAAGGCACCGGTGGCGGCAATCACGTCGGCGCGCATGATGCCGGGCAGCGCGCCGTCGCGCACCGGCGGGGTCACGATCTGGCCCTCGACGGCGACGAACAGATTGGCGACGGTGGACTCCGCCACCGCGCCGATGGAATTGAGCAGCAACGCGTCGTCCGCGCCGGCCGCCCGCGCTTCGCGCCGGGCGAGAACGTTATCGAGATAGTTCAGCGACTTGATCGAGGCGAGCGGCGAGAACTCGTTGCGCCGGGTGCTTTCGGCGATGATCGCGCGCACCGGCTTGATGTCTTCGTCCGCGCGCGGCGTCGCCGCGATGATCAGCGTCGGGCGCATCGCATCGGGAATGTCGATGCCGCGCGCGGCCGGGCCGCGGCTCAGCGTCAGGCGCGCGTGGCCCCGCGTCACCCCGTTCGCCTTGATCGTCGCGGCAACGGCGTGGGTTAAATCGTCGTCGCTCGCGGGCACGGGAATGCCGAGGAGATCCGCGCCCCGGCGCAGGCGCTTCAAATGCGCCTCCAGGCGCCGCGCGACACCGTTCTCGACGCGCAGGGTTTCGAACAAACCGTCGCCCAACGTAAAGCCCCGGTCGAACGGATCGATGCGGGCATCTTGCGCCGGCGCCAGCACGCCGTTCAGATAAATCTTCATGAGCCGTCCTCCTTGTTTTCGCCGACACCGTAAGCGGGATCGAGGGCGCAGAGCAGCGGCCCGATCTTGTCGAGGGTTTCGGCGTATTCCCGAGCCGGATCGGAATCCGCGACGATGCCGCCGCCGGCCTGGGCGGCGAGATCGCGGCCGGACACGGTTATCGTTCGGATCACGATGCTGGCCTCCATGGCGCCGTCGAATCCGAGCCAGGCGATCGCGCCGCAATAGGGGCCGCGGCGCACGGGCTCCAATTCGGCGATGATTTCCATCGCGCGGATTTTCGGCGCGCCGGTGATCGAGCCGCCGGGAAACGTCGCGCGCAGCAGATCGAGCGCGTCCCGATCCGCCTCCAAGGTGCCGCGCACCTCGGAAACCAGGTGATGCACGGCGGCGAAACTTTCGAGCGCGAACAGTTTCGCCGTCTCGACCGAGCCGACGGCGCAGACCCGCGAGAGATCGTTGCGCAGCAGATCGACGATCATCAGGTTTTCCGCGCGGTCCTTGTCGCTGTGAACAAGGGCGTCGGCCAGCGCCGCATCTTCTGCCGGCGTCTTGCCGCGCGGCCGCGTGCCCTTGATCGGCCAGGTGGCGACGCGTCCGGCCCGGTCCAATTTCAAAAAGCACTCGGGCGAGGTCGACACCACGGCCTTATCGACGCCGGGGCGCAGGAAGGCGGCGTAGGGCGCCGGGTTCAGCGCGCGCAGCCGCCGGTAGAGTGCGAACGCGTCGATGTCCTTTTCGAGCCGGCCGCGAAACCGCTGTGCGAGGTTCACCTGAAACACGTCGCCCGCGAAGATGTAATCGATGGCGCGGCGAATCATCGTTTCGTAATCGGCGCGGCTCACGTCGGGCGACCATGCCCCCCACGCGTGCGAATCGAGCGGCGCCAGGGGCGAGGCGTTCGCGATCCCGGCGGCCATCGCCTGGGCGCGGATCGAGGCCGGCGCGCGGCCCGGCGCGGCATCGACCGCCAGAACCCAGGCGCGGCGCTCGCGGGTATCGAACGCGGCGATGGTGTCGTAAAGCCCGACGGCCATGCCGGGAAAATCCAGATCGGCGGCGGCGGGTTCCGGCAGGCGCTCGAGATGGCCGCCCAGTTCATAGCCGAAGAAACCGACGGCGCCGCCCGCGAACGGCACCGGGGCCTCGAAGCCGTCGTAACGGTAACGCGCCATCTCGTTTGCAAGCGCCGTAAACGGGTCGCGCGCAACCGGCATGCCGTCGACCAGCGCCGCGCCGTCACCCGCCGTAACGGTCTTGAACGGATCGACCGCGATATAGCTGTAGCGGTTGCGTTCGAACGCGTCCGCCTCGGCCCCGGCGCTGTCGAGAAACGCCGCGAACGGCAACGCCGCAAACGGCGCGAAGGCCGCGACGGGGTCGGCGTAGGGAATCGGCAGCACGCACACCCCGGGACGGTCATCACCAGGACGGTCATCGCCGGTAAGCACGCGGGCGCCGGAAACGGAAGGCTGTGAAGCCACGGTCGTCGTTCCTCTGTCAGAACGTTGAAAGACGATGCTAAAAGCCGTCGGCGAGAACCCGGTCGGGCGGCCGGTGGCCGTCGACGAAGGTCTTGATGTTAGATCGGAA
>JAVJPD010000216.1:0-2331 GCA_040216475.1 Rhodospirillales bacterium | reverse complement strand
CTGTTTCGGCCGCGCGTTTCGCAGGTGTCACAGGACCTGCGTGCCTGACGCCTAAATCTTTACCAAAAACCGAGACGCCTGGCTACAAGATTTGGTATTTACTCCCGCTCGAGCCCACCAGGAAGGCGATTCCCCCGGCCCAACGGCAACATCCCTCAGGTTTCGGAAAGACCGGCAACGATTAAATCTCACGTTGCGCCGGCAACGATTTTCGCGTCGAACAGCGCGGCGATCTCATGGGACGGGAGACCGAGATCGTCCGCCAGGATTTGCTCCGTGTGTTCGCCGAAACGCGGCGCCGCGGCGGCGGGCGTGCGCTCAAAGGCACCGAAGTCGGCGAGCGTGCCCGCGCTCAAAATTTTGCCGATGCCCGGCTGAACGAGCAGCGAGAACATCGGATTGTCTTCCGAGAGGCGCCTATCCTCGCGCAGGGCTTGCGCGAACGTCTGGTACGGCCCCCAGCAGGCGCCTGCGGCATCGAGCGCGTCGCGGGCCTCGCCGAGTGTTTTTGAAGCAAACCACGGCGCAAAAATGGTCACGATATCCTCGCGCGCGGCAAAGCGGTCTTCTTCGCGGGCGAAATCGAAGCCGTGCTTATGCGCCAATGCCTCGATCGTTTCTTTTGTCGCCGTGGCCTCAACGAGAGCTTGCCAATGGCGCGGGGTGAACGCGGTGACGATCACCCGGCGGCCGTCGCACGTCGGAAAATCGTGCGCGAACGAGCCGTACACGTGATTGCCGAGGCGCGGGCGCTCGTCATTGTTCACCTGCGCCTCGGCGATGTAGCCCAGGTGACTCAGGGTCGAGAACGCGACGTCGGCGAGCGCCAGGCGCACGTACTGGCCCTCGCCGTGCAGCCTGCGGTGCCGTTCCGCCGCCATCAGGGCGTTTACGGCGGCGTAGGCCGCGACCACGTCCCACACCGGCATGACGTGATTGACCGGGCCGTCGTGATTTTCGGGGCCGGTGACGAGGGGAAACCCGGCGGCGGCGTTCACCGTGTAATCGAGCGCCACCGAGCCGTCGCGGTTGCCGACGACGTGCATTACGATCAGATCGGCGCGGCGTTGTTTAAGCGCCTCGAAACCGAGCCGGCCTTTGGCTTGTAAATTCGTGAGAAGGATGCCCGCATCCTCGCCGGGTGCCGTGATCAGGCGCGCCGCCAATTCCCGGCCTTGCTCCGAACGGGTATCGATCAGGATCGAACGCTTGCCCTTGTTGAGCCCGGCCCAATAAAGGCTCCGGCCCTCTTTCGTCACCGGCCAGCGGTTCTTGTCCAAACTGCCGGCAACGGACCCGCGGCCGCCGGGTCCGGGGACAAGAGGATCGATGCGAATCACGTCGGCACCGAGTTGCGCGAACTGCAGCCCGGCCAGGGGGGCGGCGATAAAGGCGGCGACTTCGACGATCCGTAAACCTTCGAGCGCCTTCGTCATCGCGCGATCCTTATTTGAGAGAGACCTTAAGCCGCGCCGGCTTCGAGTTCCTTGATGGCCTCGGCCATCGCCACGAGGCGCCGGGCGCCGGCGACGTGCAGGTTCTCGGTCAGCTTGCCGTCGACCAGCACGATCCCCTTGCCTTCCTTCATCGCCTGCTCATGGGCTTCCATGATCTTCTTCGACCAGGCGATCTCCTCGGCCGAGGGCGCAAAGGCGCGGTTGGCCTCGGCGACGGTCTTGGGGTGAATGAGAGTCTTGCCGTCGAAGCCCATCTGCTTGCCGAGCACGCAGGATTGCGCGAAGCCTTCGTCGTCGTTGAGATCGAAAAATACGGCGTCGAGGATCGCGATGCCGGCGGCGCGCGCGGCGAGCACGCACAGTTGCAGCGACGTCAGGAACGGAATGCGGTCCAGGGTATCGGTCGCGCGCAGTTCCTTGCCGAGATCGGCGGTGCCCATCACGAGCGCGCCCATGCGCGGGGAGGCGTCGGCGATTTCCTCGGCGTGCAGCACGCCGCGCGGGGATTCGATCATGCACCAGATCGCCATGGCCTCTGGCGCGCCGGCGGCGGCCATCAGGGCTTCGACCTGGCGCACGGTGTCGGCGCTTTCGACTTTCGGAATCAGAATGGCATCGGCGCCGCAGGTCGAGAATGCGGCTATATCGTCATGCCCCCACGGTGTGCTCAGCGTGTTGGCGCGCACCACGATCTCGCGCTTGCCGTAACCGCCTTCTTTAAGGGCATCCACGATGTTTTGCCGCGCTTGCGCCTTCGAATCCGGCGCGACCGAATCTTCCAGATCGAGGATCAGCACGTCGGCGGGCAGCGTGCGGCCTTTTTCCATGGCCCGTGTGTTGGCGCCGGGCATGTAGAGAACGCTGCGGCGCGGGC
>JAVJPD010000215.1:0-1165 GCA_040216475.1 Rhodospirillales bacterium | reverse complement strand
GCGTCGCTGTCGACTTCGTCGGCGGCCATCAGGCCCAACACGGCCCAGGCCGTTTGCGAGGGCGTGCTGGCCTTGACCTCGCCGCGGCGGTGACGCCAATACGTCGCGCAATCCTCGCCCCAGCCGCCGTCGGACCGCTGCGCCGCCTTCAGCCATGTGACGGCCCGGCGGATATGCGGCGCGCGCGGATCCTCGCCGACGGCATTGAACGCCGACAGGGCCGACCAGGTGCCGTAGATGTAATTCGTGCCCCAGCGGCCGAACCAGGAACCGTCCTCTTCCTGCTCCTTGCGCAGGTAATCGAGGCCCCGTTTCACGGCCGGATGATCGTTGCCGTAGCCCAATTGCGCCAGCATGCCGACACACCGCGCGCTGACATCGACGGTCGGCGGATCGAGCAAGGCGCCGTGATCGGCGAAGGGAATGTTTTCCAGAAAAAAATATTCGTTTTCCGCGTCGAATGCGCCCCAACCGCCGTTCTTGCTCTGCATGCCGATGATCCATTCGGCTGCGCGCTCGATCGATTCCTTATACGCGTGCTGATCGGCCCGATGCATCGCCATGGCGACGACGGCGGTATCGTCGACGTCCGGATAATAATCGTTCCAATACTGAAAGGCCCAGCCGCCGGGACGCACGCCGGCGCGGTTCGCCGTCCAATCGCCTTCGACACCGAGGATCTGGCGTTCTTTCAGCCAATCCATCGCTTGGCGGGTAACGGTGCTGGTGCCGTCGTGCCCGGCTTCCATCATGGCCAGCGCCGCGAGCCCGGTATCCCAGATCGGCGACAGGCACGGTTGCACGTAGCCCCAATCGCCCTTGAGGGTGAGCAGCTTGTCGACGGCGCGGCGCGCGATCACGTAATCCGGATGATCCTTCGGATAACCTAAAAGATCGAACACCATCAACGCATTGGCCATTGCCGGAAAGATGCCGCCGAGGCCGTCCTCGCCGTTTAGACGTTCCTTGACGAACCGCAACGCCTTTTCGGTCGCCTTGCGCTCGATGAACGTCGGGAACAACGGTTCGCACTTGCGGATCAGCCTGTCGAGGCGCAACAGCACCGCCCCCAGCCAATGGCCGGTCGGGTTGTTGTTGTAGTGCCGTTCCTCGTCCGGCGGCGTTACGAACAATTCGGCGATGCCGATGCCGCGCAGATTTTTTG
>JAVJPD010000214.1:0-5290 GCA_040216475.1 Rhodospirillales bacterium | reverse complement strand
TTGGCGAGCTTGCCGATGGTCGTGGTCTTGCCGCTGCCGTTGACGCCGCAGACGAGAATGACGTGCGGGCGGTGTTCGCCGTTCACGCTCAACGGCTTGGCGGCGGGCGCCAAAATGGCCGCGATGTCGTCGGCCAAGGTGCCGCGCACCTCTTCTGCGCTTGCTTCCGAACCGAAGCGCTTGGCGGCGAGCTGGCCGGTGACCCTGGCCGCGACCGCCGCGCCGAGATCGGCGGCGATCAAAATTTCCTCGAGCTCCTGCAGGGCGTCGTCGTCGAGCTTGCGTTTCGACAACAGATCGCCGATGCCGCTCGAAATCCTGTCGGATGTCTTGGAGAGACCGGCCTTGAGACGCGCGAGCCAACCGGTTTTGCCGGCCTCGCTCATGCCGCCGCCCGCGCTGCCAAGCATCCGATCAGGCGGTCGTTTTCCGCGCGTTCGATCCGCGCCGCGACGATCGAACCCGGCTCGGCTTGCGTTAAGCCGTGCACGGGGGCGAACTGCGGGCAGTGGCCCTGGCCGTCCTTTTCGATCAGCACGTCGGCGGTTGCGCCGATCCGGCTTTCGAAAAAGGCGCGGCGCAGGATATCGCCCGCTTCGCGCAGACGGCTCGCGCGTTCGGCACGTAAGATTTTCGGCACCTGCGGCATGCTCGCCGCCGGGGTGCCCGGGCGCGGCGAATAGGGGAACACGTGCAGGTAGGTGAGGTTCATGTCGCGGACAGCGCTTAACGTGTTCTCGAACATGGCGTCCGTTTCGGTCGGAAAGCCCGCGATCAGATCGGCGCCGAACACGACGCCGGGCCGGGCAGAACGCGCCCGCTCGCACACGTCGAACGCTTGCGCGCGCGCGTGGCGCCGCTTCATGCGCTTCAAGACCATGTCGTCGGCGGCCTGCAGGCTGAGATGCAGATGCGGCATCACGCGCGGCTCGTCACGCAGCAGCGCGAAGAAATCCTCGTCCAGCGCCGCCGGATCGAGCGAGGAAAAACGCAGCCGCGGCAATTCCGGCACCGCCGCCGTCAGCGTGCGCGCCATCGCGCCCAAGGACGGCGCGCCGGGAAGGTCGCGTCCGTAGGAGCAGATGTCGACGCCGGTCAGCACGATTTCCTTGTAGCCGTTCGCCACGAGCTTACGGGTATGATCGATCAGTTGTTCGACCGGCACGCTGCGGGTCGGCCCGCGCGCGAACGGGATGATGCAGAACGTGCAACGGTGATCGCAGCCCTGCTGGATTTGCAGGAACGCGCGGGTGCGGCTTTCGAAACCGTCGAGCAGATGGCCCGCGGTCTCCGTCACGGTCATGATGTCGGCGACGGCGACGGGTGCGTTGTTCATATTGAGGCGATAGGAGTCGGGATTCAGCTTTTCGGCGTTGCCGATCACCCGGTCGACTTCCGCCATCGAAGCGAAGGCATCCGGCGCCAGCTGCGCGGCGCAGCCGGTGACGATGATGCGCGCGTCGGGGTTCTCGCGCTTGAGCTTGCGGATCGTCTGGCGCGCCTGGCGTTCGGCCTCGGCGGTGACGGCGCAGGTGTTGACGATGACGGCGTTTTCCAATCCGGCGGTGTCGGCGTGGCTGCGCATCACTTCCGATTCGAGCGTGTTCAACCGACAACCGAAGGTGACGATCTTCGCGCGGCTCATGACGCGGCTCCGTTCAACAGCGAGCCGTCGATCGTGCCGGAGAAACTCGTCGAAACCGGCCCGGTCATGAGAACGTGGTTATCCTCGCGCCACTCGATCACGAGCGGCCCGCCGTCGAGGATCACGGTTGCCTTGCGCTCCGTCAGCCCGCGCCGGTGCGCCGCCACCAATGTGGCACAGGCACCCGTGCCGCAGGCCTGGGTGATGCCGGCGCCGCGTTCCCACACCCGCAGGCGTATTTTGTCGCGGGATAAAATTTGCGCGGCCTCGACGTTGGTGCGCTCGGGAAAGAACGGATGATGCTCGATCTCGGGGCCCAACGCCGCGAGATCGACCGCTTCGGCGTCGGGCACGAAGAACACCGCGTGCGGATTGCCCATGCCGACCGCCACCGGATCGCTTAAGGGCCCGCGCGAAAATTTCAGGTGCAGCGTGTCGGCTTCCTCGGCTAGCGGAATCTCGTTCCACTGAAGTTTTGCCGGGCCCATGTCGACCGTGACTTGCGAACCATTGGCGTAGGCTTCCAAAAGCCCGGCCGCGGTTTCGAGTTTGGCGGTATCCCTGCCGGTCTCGCGCATCAAGATCGCCGCGACGCAGCGCGAGGCATTGCCGCAGGCCGCGACCTCGCCGCCGTCGGCGTTGCGGATGCGCATGAAGGCGTCCGCGGCACCGTTGCGGGCGGGCTCGATCACGATCACCTGATCGCACCCCACCCCTAAGTGCCGATCGGCGATGGCGCGGGCCTGGGCGTCGGTCAGCGCCAGGGCGCGGGCGCGGGCGTCCAGCACGACGAAGTCGTTGCCGAGGCCGTGCATCTTCACGAATGCCAACTGTTCCGCCGGGTTTGCCATGGTCCGCCTTATATGGCCCGAAATCGCCGGAAGTCTACTTGTTTCCCGGGGAAAGAGCTAATCCGGCGGGCCCGTGTTCCCGCATTGAAATCCATAGTACTGAGTGCTATATGTCTAAGTATTATAGTTCGTGTCGCGGGAATCGGATGCGCCTTTTCAAGGTAAAAGCGTTTACTCGATTTGCGAATCGTGAAGGCATTGTCGATACCGATTTGTCCGATGCCGTGCGCCGGGCCGAGGAGGGCCTGATCGATGCCGATCTGGGCGGCGGCGTCATCAAGCAACGCATCGCCCGCCGGGACGAGCTGCGCGCCTTCCGTAAACTGGCCGATGAGATGCTGCCGTTCGACGATGACGCCCTGAGCGCGGCGATGAGGAACGGAACGATCTCGGAGATTATTTGCCATGAGTAAAAAGCACAAAAGCGACGCTTTGGCGGCCGTACATGAAACCGCGCTTGGCCTTCATGAGGCCGGAGTCGTGAATAAGCAGACGATGAAAGCGTTCGATGAAATGTACCTGACGCCGATCAAGGAATTGACGCCGCAACAAATTCGCCAAATTCGCCTTCGCGAGAACGCGAGCCAAGCGGTTTTCGCCCGATATTTGAACGTGACCGCCGGGCTTGTCAGTCAGTGGGAGCGGGGCGAGAAACGGCCTCGCGGCGCCTCGCTCAAACTCCTGACGCTTGTCGCGGGAAAAGGGCTCAAGGCGGTTGCCTAAATCGGATCGATGAACTTTTTGGGGCGCTTAATCCGCCCGCCCGTGCGCCATGTTGAACGCATCCATGTGAAAGCGTGCCTGGGCGGGGGGATATATATAGTCCCGGCCCACCGGGCAGGCGCGCCGTGCGGCGCAGCCGAAATCGAGGCAGTCTTCGCCCTCTGTTGAAGCGAGAAAATCGGCGCAGGCGGGCACGTTATAGGACACGGGGGAAGAATTTGGCGTGAACGCGCCCACGGGGCATGTGTTCAGGCAGGGCTTATCCGCGCACGTGTCGCATGGGCTCGGGGCGGTGCCCTTTTCCGGCAGGGAAATTTTTTCGTCGAACGCCAGCGCCGCGCGATAGGCATGCCATAGTCCATAAACCGGGTGTATTAGCGCGCCGATGGGCGAGGGATGCACCGGCTCGCAGTGTTGCGCCCAGTGCTGGAACGGCAGGTACGGCGGGCCCTCGAACGGGTACATCGCGCGCGCGCCGAGACCGGCGGCGAAGGTTTCAACGGTCCGTTTGGTCCAGGCATCCATCGGCGATTTTTCGTTCCGGCGTTCGCGCGTGAACGCGTGCCAGAACGCCGGCCCGGCGTTGCCGACCAAAATTAACGTCGCCGGGTCGCCAGGCACCGCATCCTCGGCGCGCGGATGAAAACCGCCGCGCAGGATGAGCCCGGCGGCGGCAACGGCAGTTTCGAGTTCCGAAAAAGAAACCGGCGGCATGGTCGCTTAAGCGATCACATGCCGCCGGTATTTGCAACGGGTAACAGGGGGGACGTTACGCCGTTGCGCCGGGTGTTTTACCCCGGTATCAGTTCAGGTCGAAACGATCCGCGTTCATGACCTTGGTCCAGGCGGCAACGAAGTCCTTCACGAACTTCTCCTTGTTGTCGTCCTGAGCGTAGACTTCCGAGTAGGCGCGAAGGATCGAGTTGGACCCGAAGACGAGATCCACCCGCGTCGCCGTCCATTTGACGTCGCCGCTCTTGCGGTCGCGAATTTCGTAGAGCCCGTTCTTGACCGGTTTCCATTCGTTGGCCATGTCGGTCAGGTTGACGAAGAAGTCGTTCGTCAGCGCGCCTTCGCGGTCGGTGAACACGCCGTGCTTGGTGCCGCCGAAGTTGGTGCCGAGCACGCGCATGCCGCCGAGCAGTACGGTCATCTCAGGCGCGGTCAGGCCCATGAGTTGCGTGCGATCCAGCATGAGTTCCTCCGGACTGACGGCATAGTCCTTCTTGAGCCAGTTGCGGTAGCCGTCGTGAATCGGCTCCAGCGGCTCGAAGGATTCGGCGTCGGTCATCGCGTCGGTCGCGTCGCCGCGTCCCGGCGCGAAGGGAACCTTGACGTCGAAACCGGCCTTCTTTGCGGCCTGTTCGACGCCGACGTTGCCGGCCAGCACGATCACGTCGGCGGCGCTGGCGCCGGCCTCTTTGGCGATGCCTTCTAGGACCTTAAGCACCTTGGTCAGACGCTTGGGTTCGTTGCCTTCCCAATCCTTTTGCGGCGCGAGACGGATGCGCGCGCCGTTGGCGCCGCCCCGCATATCCGAGCCGCGGTAGTCGCGCGCGCTGTCCCAGGCGGTCGCGACCATCTCGCTGACGCCGAGGCCGCTCTCGGCGATCTTGGCCTTGACGGCATCGACGTCATACTTGGTGTTGCCGGCGGGGATCGGGTCCTGCCAGATCAAATCTTCCTTCGGCACGTCGGGGCCGACGTAACGCACCTTCGGGCCCATGTCGCGGTGGGTCAGCTTGAACCAGGCGCGGGCGAACGTTTTATTGAAGTAATCGGGATTCGCGCGGAACGTCTCCATGATTTTGCGATAGACCGGGTCCACCTTCATCGCCATGTCGGCGTCGGTCATGATCGGCATGCAGCGGATCGAGGGGTCCTCGACGTCGGCCGGCATATCCTTTTCGGCGATCTTGACCGGCTGCCACTGCCGGGCACCGGCGGGACTGGTGCGGATTTCCCACTCGTGATCGAGCAGCATGTCGAAATAGCCCATGTCGAACTTGGTCGGATTGCTCGTCCAGGCACCTTCGATGCCGCTGGTGACGGTGTCGCGGCCCTTGCCCTT
>JAVJPD010000213.1:0-5109 GCA_040216475.1 Rhodospirillales bacterium | reverse complement strand
CGCGAAGATCGCGCGGCAAAACCCGGCGCTGATCGAGGCGATCCCCGAGGATGAGATCAATCGCGCGCAAGCCGTCGCCGAGTACGCAAGCCTCGGCCTGCCGGCGGCACGCGCCGTCGAACTGGCCGCGCAACGAGCGCCGGCAGGCGGCATGGATACTGCGCGCGGCGCGGCTACGGCGGCGGATGAAACGCCCCTCGACCTGTCGGGGCAGATCGGGAGCAGTCGCAGCGATAGGCAGGCCGAAACCGATGCTGTGCAGCCCGGGCAAGAAGCGGACGAAGCAACCGAAACAACCGAAGAAACTCAGGAGCCCGTACTGATCGCCGTGTCGGACGACGGCGACCGGGTTTCCCTCGTCGATCCGGCGACGGGCGAACGCAAGGAGCTTTCCGCCGAGCGGCTGAGCCGCGTCAGCGAGACGGTCGATCGGCTCGATGCATCCGACCTCGCTGCGTCGGATGACGATACTCTGGGCGGTCTGCTCACGCCCGAGGAACGGGAGGAGCTTCAAGGCCTGCTGCTCGATCTCACGTCGGTGATCGGGGAGCTCCGCTCTCTACGCGATGGTGTTCTTGCCTTCAAGGCGGCGCGCGAGGCCCTCGACCGGGGCGATCTCTCGGAAGCGGGGATCATGGCGGCTTTCGGTGCCTTGGGTATTGCCGGAGGCGCATCCCTTGGCGGTCAAGTCGTTCGCATCGGCAAGGCCAGCGTTAAAGGCGCTCAAGTTCTTGCACGGGTATTTCGCCGGATTGCCCGAACCCGGTCATCGCGCTTGGCGGCGACGCCGAGTATGACGCCGAATCAAATCCAGCGCTTCGGTAAGGCGTCCGAAGCTCAGCGGCTGGCACGCATCAAGCCGTTGAATCGCTTTAAGGGCGCCGACGCATTCGCCAAGCTGACGCCGGAAAAAGCCTTCGCTGCAACGCGCTTTCCGCCGGCGGGCGCGGAGGAAAATGTTTTCCGCGGTTTGGCCGCCATGGATGTTCTCATTAAGGATGTGCTTCGTAAAGGTAAAGGTGTCGTTCCCGATGCGATGCACCGGGCCGATCTGCCTGCGGGTCAGAAAGGAATCACTTTCCGTTGGGGCACGCCGGGGCAAGGCAAGGATTTCAAGGGCGGCAGCGGGATTTCACACATCATCGCCAAGCACGGCGTGGAGGTGCTGGAAGACGTAGCTGCTACGATCACGCACGGCGAGAAACGATTAGTGAAAATAGGCTCAAAGAAACGCCTAGAAATAACGAACGGGGATAATAGGGCTACTCTGGCTTTAGATAGATTTGGCAATCAAGAAACTTGGGTTCTGACGGGATTCAAAAAGGGAAATACCGACCGTCATTTCGACCTTAGCCGGGTTAACGGCCCCGTTTTCTTCAAGGGAAGAGAAAAGAAGTAAGTGTGCCCCGATGAAAACGGCAAGGGAAACTCGACCGTTCCTACGCATGACAAGCCGTCAATATTCGCCCTGTCATGGGAGCGAGACACGTCGAATATATAAGGATTTGAGCGGTAAAATTCAATAAATTTTATTGAAGTTATTCCGGCATCAAAGGCGAAGCGTTCGACCCCCAAACCATCGAGGATTATTACGAAACCCTGACTCTCACGTTGGTCGAACTACCGCCCGAGGAGCGCGCCGCGGTCGAGGACGATCTCGCCGTCAGGCTCGGCGCCGTGCCGGTGCCGGTGGCGAACGGCTTGCGCTCGGGCATTCTGTCGGGAAAGCCCGAAGAGGAAGTCGCGGCGGCGCAACGCATCGCGAAGCTCGCGCGGCAAAACCCGGCGCTGATCGAGGCGATCCCCGAGGCCGAACGCAGCCGCACGCGACGGCGTCGTTTTATTCATTCATCCATTCATTCATCTCGTTTCATTCACCCGAGCAGGGAAGCGATACGCATGTTTTCAAGCGACATTCAGGACATTCTGCAACGCCACAAGTCGATCAAGTCGGGGCGGCGGCCGTGGGAAGGCCATTGGCAATCCCTGGCCGAGGTGATGCACCCGCGCCGCGCCGATTTCACCGGCGCGCAGGCCGAGGGCGAGCGGCGCACCGAGCGGATCTACGACGGCACGCCGATGCTGGCCCGGCGCAGCCTGTCCGCCGCGCTCGACGGGTTGCTCAAGCCCAAAACCAGCCGCTGGTTTCGCATCAAGCCCGGCGACGAGGATTTAAGCGCACGCGACGACGTCAAGGCGTGGCTCGAGGCCGCCGAGGAGCGCGAGTTCGCGGCGCTTTACAACCCGCGCGCCCGTTTCATCCAGGCAAGCGGCGAGGTTGACGACGATCTCGTCACCTTCGGCACCGGCTGTCTGTTCATCGGCGAGGCGCCGGAGCTGGGGCGGCTGTCGTTCCGCTCGATCCATCTCAGGAACGTGTGCCCGGCGGAGAACGAAGCCGGCGAGATCGATACGGTATTTATCGAGATGCGTTTGAGCGCGCGTCAGGCCGCGCAACGCTACGGTGAAGAGAACCTCGGCGAGAAAACGAAAGAAGCGCTTAAGGAGCCGAATGCGAAGCCCGACGAGAAATTCACGTTTCTTTGGGCGGTGATGCCGCGCGCCGAACGGGATACGCGCAAACGCACCAATGTTCAACTTCCTTTCGCCTCCGTGGTGATCGACGTCGACTCGGAACACACGGTCAGCGAATCCGGTTTTCACGAATTTCCCTTCGCGATTCCGCGTTGGGATACCGCTTCGGGAGAACTGTTCGGGCGCAGCCCCGGCATGATCGCGCTGGCCGATGCCAATACCCTGCAGGCGCAAGCGAAGACGCTGCTGGTCGCAGGCCAGAAGGCGGTCGATCCGCCGCTGCTGGCGGCCGACGACTCGGTCATCGGCACGATGCGCACGTTCCCCGGCGGAGTCAGTTACTTCGACGTGGATGTCGCGCGCGAGCTCGGCCGCCCGCCGATCATCCCGCTGCAGACCGGCGCCAACGTGCCGCTCGGGCGCGAGATGCAGAACGACACCCGCGATCAGATCTGGCAGGCGTTCTTCCGCAACGTCCTGCAGTTGCCGACCGAGGGTCCGCGGATGACGGCGACCGAGGTGCTGGAGCGCAAGGAGGAATTCGTGCGCACCATCGGCCCGGTGTTCGGCCGGCTGGAAGCGGATTACATCGCCCGCGTCGCCGAGCGGGCCTTTAACGTGATGCTGCGCGCGCGGGCGTTCGGGCCGATGCCGGATGCCTTGCAGGAGAGCAGCGTGCGCTTCGAGTACGCATCCCCCGTGCAGCAGGCGCGTAAACAAATCGAGGCCGCCGGCATGGCGCGCTCGTTCGAGCTGCTGGCGCCGCTGGCGCAGGTGCAGCCCGACATTTGGGACAACTTCGACGGCGACGCGATCGCGCGCGACACGCCGGATGTGTTCGGCGTGCCGCAACGCTGGTTGCGCAAGGCGGAGGAACGCGACACCCTGCGCCGGACCCGGGCGCAAGGCGCGCAGCTTCAGGAATTGCTAAGCGGGGCGGGGCAGGCGGGATCGGCGTTGCAATCCCTCGCCGGCGCCGATGAGAAGCTCAAGGGCGCGGTCGGCGACGTGGTGGGGAATCTCACGGCGGCCGCGGCCGGCACGCCGGCGTAAGCGGCCCATTCCATGACCGGTTTTTTCAGGCGCCTGTTCGGGCGGCGCGCTCATCGCGCCGCGCCGGACCCGGAGGCGTTTCTCGCCGGGCTGCGCGAAGCGGCCCTCGGGCGGCGTTACACCAAGATCGACCGCTACCGGGATTTCCGCGCGGTCTTTCTCGCCACCCGGCAGGGCCGGCGGGTGCTGTGGCAGATCCTCGAATGGGCGCACGTGTACCGCTCCGTCGCGGTGCGCGGGGATTCGCACCAGACCTATTTCCGCGACGGCGAGCGCAACGTCGGTTTGCGCATCCTCGCCGTGACCAACGCGGAACCCGGCGCGCAACCGGAGGAGGTGCAAGCCGCTCCGGAACAATCATCGCGGGAAGTGGAGTAATCGATGCCGCCGTCTCGCTTGTTCGAGGAGTTAGGCCGCCGCGAAGGTACGATCCTGACGGCGGGACCGGGCGGCCGCAAAAACCCGCTGCTGTCGGAAAAGGAGCGAGAGGATATCCACCGACGGTATCGTCATTTCAATGACCGGGGAAAAACCGGAACAGACTTGATGCAACGCGCCAGTTTATTGGCCGAAGAAGACAATGACGGTGATGACGGCAGCGAAAAGAGCGAAGCCTGCCCCGATCTAACTTCGCAAGTCGAGAATATAAAAAGAACGATCAGGGATATCGAAAAGCTGATAGAGGATTGGAAGAGAAAAATTCAAGAGACGAAAGGAAAAATCAGCGATATCGCATTCGAGATTGTCGTCATTCGAATCAAGCTTGGGCTGACAATACTTGGAGGGGTGCTGAAACTGATCCCTCCGGCGCGGATTCCCGGCATCGTCGTGAGCGCAATAGGCGCGGGTAAAACAAGTGCAGATCTGTTCCAAAAAGAAAAAGAGCTTGCAACTTCTCAAAGAGAATTGTCGGACTATCAAGATGAACTAAGCCGAATTCAACAGCGTTTAGCGGAAGCCCAGAACGAGCTCGAAAATCTCCTTGCCCGGCAGAAAGAATGCCAGGGTAAGAATAACGGCGGAGATAATGGCAATGATAGCGGGGACAAATTGGCGTAACACTTAAGGCGGAAAAGGAGTTTTGCCGCTTTCGATCGTGATTTTTGCGAACACCTTGTCCTGCTCCGTCATCGAGGCCTTGACGGTTTCGATCAATTTTGGGTTGACGACCTTACCCGATTTTTCGGCGCGCCACAGCCAGTAAAGCGCCTTGATGCCGTATCGGTCTTCATGGAGGTTATCGGCATAGTGTTGCCCTAAGATCAGTTGAGCATCGGCATGATTTTTCTCGGCCGCCATAAAAAGCTTCCAACGGCCCATGGAAGGATCTTTCTCGTTTAAACTGCCGTCAAGATACGCTTTGCCGAGAACATAATTGGCTTCGACGTGTTTTTTTCTGGCGGCGTTTTTTAGCCAGAAACGTGCAGTCTCGATGTTTTTTGGAAGCCATGTTCCCTGAATGAGTTTCATCGCTAGGTCGAACTGGGTTTGGGGATTCCCATGATTGATTTTAATGACCCA
>JAVJPD010000212.1:0-1286 GCA_040216475.1 Rhodospirillales bacterium | reverse complement strand
GTTGTCGGCGCCGATGAAGATCTGCACGCCCTCGGCGGTATCGGTGAGGGACAGCAGCTTCAACAGCGTCTCCTTGGTTTCGAGCGCCTCGAAGAGCGTGCGGATGCGCTCCAGATCGGTCGCCGCGCTGACGTCCTCGAGCAGGTTCGCGTGCCCGCGCAGGATGAGCGTACCGTCCTTGCCGTCGCCGGCCCAGCTCGCGAGCCCCGACTCGACGACCTTGCTCGTGAGTTCGTCGAGCTGCGCGCGATGGCTTTCGAGTTCCTCGATGATCGCGTCGTAGGCTTCGCTGAGCGTCCGCCCGACCAGGCGCGCGCTGAGAAAATTCGACGCCTCGACCAACGCCGACGGCGCAAGGCCCATCGGCGTTTCGATGATGCGGTTCTCGACCACGCCGTTTTCGGTGACCAGAATTACCAGCGCCCGACCCGGGCTCAGATGCACGAATTCGATGTGGCGCAGCGGGCTTTCCGTCTTCGGCGCCATCACCAGCCCGGCGCAGCGCGACAGGCCCGAGAGCGCGCTCGTCGCCTGCTCCAAGAGGCCCGACAGCGTGTTCACCGATCCGGCGCACTGGCTTTCGATCTTCCGGCGCTCGGTTTCCGACAGGTTGCCGACTTCGAGGATGCCGTCGACGAACATGCGCAGGCCCTGCTCGGTCGGCATGCGCCCGGCCGAGGTATGCGGCGCGAAAAGCAAACCCAGATCCTCGAGATCGGCCATGACGTTGCGGACCGTCGCCGGCGAGAGAACCATGTTGAGCCGGCGCGCAATCGTGCGCGAGCCGACCGCCTCGCCGGTTTCGAGATAGGCGTCGACGATCTGGCGGAAAATCCGGCGCGACCGGTCGTTGAGCTCGGTAATCATGATCTTCACTTAACACAGAACTGAAATCGTTAGGAAACTTAGTAACCGGATTCGCCTCCGTCAACGGAAGGCCCCCTAAAGCTGACACGAAAGCGGCCACATGAGCCGCCTAACCATAGGGGCATCAAGGCTTTACCGCCGCCGTCCGGCGCGTTAGCTTGCCTGCGTTTCAAGATCACACCCGGCCATCGGCGGGAAACCATATACGGACAAAGAGGTCAATCATGCGGCCATCGGGTCGAGCCCAGGATGAAATGCGCACCGTCGAACTCCAGCTCGACGTCAACAAATACGCGGAAGGGTCGTGCATGGCCCGCTTCGGCGACACCCACGTGCTCTGCACCGCCAGCGTCGAGGAGGGCGTGCCGAGCTGGATGCGCGGCTCGGAGCGGGGCTGGGTCACGGCGGAGTACGGCATG
>JAVJPD010000211.1:0-3533 GCA_040216475.1 Rhodospirillales bacterium | reverse complement strand
GCGACAACCGCCGGCGCATCGTCGAGGCTTTGCTCGCACTGACGGCCCGGGACGGCTGGCAGGCGGTCACGCTCAGTTCCCTGGCGGCGGAAACCGGCCTCGCCTTGTCCGAGATTTACGTTCACTTCCCTTCCAGGCAAGCCATCCTCGCCGCCTTCTTCGACGGGATCGATTCGAACGTACTTGCGAATACCCCCAAGGCCATCCTGAACGAGCCGCCCCGGGACCGTTTGTTCGATATCCTGATGCGCCGCTTCGATACGCTCAACGAACATAAAGACGCCATCGCCGCGATCGTGCGGGGAACGTGCAATGACCCTCTGATGATTTTGTGCGGCGCTCCCCGCTTCATGCAATCGATCGCCGCCATGCTCGAAGCCGCCGGTTTAAGTTCGGCCGGTTGCGCCGGCACCGTCAAGGCGAACGGCCTGGCCGTGATTTATCTTAATGCGTTCCGGGTGTGGTTGCGCGACGACACACAGGACATGAGCAAGACCATGGCAACGCTCGACAAAAGCCTGCGTCAGGCCGACCGACTGGCCGCGATGCTCTTCATCAGACGTTCCGCTTAATTCAGCCCGAGAATTTTAGCGTTCGCCTCAATGGCCGCCGGCGAGGTTGGCCAAACGCTTTTTGCCGCGGTATTCCTGCCAAAAAGCCGTGCCGACCATGGCGATCACGACTAAAATAAGGATGATGCAGATCGGGCGGCCGAAGAACATCATGAAAACGGATGATTTTTCCGCCCCGGCGATGATGAACGACCGGCGGAATCCTTCTTCCGCCATCGGCCCGAGAATGATGCCCAGCACGACCGGCGCCAAGGTGAACTGCAGTTTCATCATCAAGAAGCCCAGAATACCCAATGTCGCCGCGATATAAACATCCACAATGCTGTTTTGAATGGTGTAACTGCCGATCAAGGCCAGAACCAAAACGGTCGAAACCGTATAGGCCATGCGAACCTTCAGCACGCGGGCGAACAACGGCGCCAGGGTTGCACCGACGATCAGCATGCCGATCACGATCGGAATGAAACTGACCATGAACCCGTAAACGACGTGGGCGTGCTCGGTGAACATCCGCGGCCCCGGCGTCATACCGTAAAGCATGATGGCGCCGAACAACACGGCGGCGCTGGCAGAGCCGGGAATACCGAACGAAAGCAGCGGCACCAGCGAGCCGCCGACCATGGCGTTATTGGCGCTCTCGGACGCGATGACGCCGGCTGGGGTCCCCTTGCCGAATTGCGACGGGTCCTTGGAAAACCGTTTGGCTTCGGAATACGAAACGAAACTCGCGATCGACGCGCCGGCGCCCGGCAAAATACCCACGAACGTGCCGATGATGCTGGAGCGCAACACCAGAACCGGGTTGCTCCACATATACTTCACCATGCGCATGAACGATCCGGGTTGCGGCGTCACGTCGACGGCCGACCGGTCCCGCGCACCGGCCAAATCGAGCATATACGGGATCGCGAAAAATCCGATAATCGCCGGTACGATGTGAATTCTGGCCTCGATCTCGGGGATGTCGTAGGAAAACCGGGCGTAGCCCGTGAAGTTGTCGTAGCCGACGGTGGAAATGAAGAGACCGAGAAAGGCGGCAATCAGCCCCTTGACGAAATTGTCGGCCGTCAGATTGCACACGATCGCCAAACCCGCGATCGCCAGCCAGAACATCTCCGGCCCCTGGAATTTCAACGACAACTCGGCCAGCGGCGGCGTAAACAACAGTAGGATCACCACGCCGATGAAACCGCCGACACTGGACGCCAAAATGGCGGCATGCAAGGCCTCTTGCGCCCGCCCCTGCGTCGCCATGGGATGCCCGTCGAGGCCCGTGCAAACGGCTGCCGCCGTGCCCGGCGTGTTGATGAGAATGGCGGAAATGGAACCGCCGTACTCGGCGGCCATATAGATCGCGCCGAGCGCCACCAGCCCGTAGAGGGGGTCGAGGGAAAATGCGACCGGCAGAAGGAGAGCAATCGTGATCGACGGACTGATGCCGGGCAAGGCGCCACCCAACATGCCGATCGTCACGCCACCCAGGATAAGGCCGACAATCTTGATGTCCGCCATATTGGCAAATGCCGTCAAGACCGCGTCCAACATGCCGTTCCCCCCTTTCCTAATCGCTTATGCGGCAGCATATCTTATCATTCACATGCCGCGGTACGCATAATGCCGGGGCGAACGTATCGTCCGTCCCGGCATTTATGCATCATGTCCGTCACTTATTTCTTTTTCTTCATTATCTTGCTCATCATCGCGAATACGTCTGCGTTTTGCTTGACGTACTTGTTGACGTATTCAGCCGTCTCGTCGCCGTTCATATAATCGACCGTCAAGCCGACCTTCGCGAAATCCTTGATGAAGTCCTTGTCGGCCGCCAGTTTGGCGAACAGCTTACCCAAGGTATCGACCTGCTTCTTCGAAACCTTCGCCGAAGCCGTCAACGAACGGGACAAATGATCGATAAAATCGATGCCGAGTTCCTTGAACGTCGGCGCTTCCGGAAGGAACGGCGATCGCTTCGCCGCGGCCACGGCCAGGACCTTGACCTTGTCCTTGAAGCGGACGCCCCAATTCATGTTCGTCGACATCACTTCGACTTCACCGCCGAGCAAACCCTTGTAGGTCTTACTGCCGCCACGGTAAGGCACGAGCGTGATCGGCGCGTCGGCCAGTTTAGTCCAGCCGTAATGGAACGCGGCGCTGCCGCTCGTTGCTCCCGGCGCACCGGCTTTAAGCTTGCCCGGCTCCTTTTTCGCGGCCGCGACCAAATCGGAAAACTTCTTAAAGGGACCATCGCGCTTGACGAGAACCACGCTCGGCACCAGGGAGAATGTAGAAACCCACTGAATATCCTTGAGACGGTAGCCCTTCTCCGAAAGATGGGGCGGAATGGTCTGATTCGGGATGTTCGCCGCGCTGATCGTATATCCGTCCTTCGGCAGGTTGCGGACCATCAGGTTGTGCGCGACCGTTCCCGCGCCGCCGGGCTTGTAGGTAAGCTTCAAATCGACGCCAAGGTATTTTTTCGAATATTTCTTAACGACACGGCAGAACGAGTCGATGCCGCCCCCGGGACCCCAGCCGATAACGACGGTGATCGGCTTTTCCGGATACGCCGCCTGCGCCATCGACGGTGTCGCAACGGCGGCAACGGCGAATATCGCCGTCCCGGCCAGAAAACCGGTGCTTATTTTTTTAGTGTTTGAATATTTCATACTTACCTCCCTTGAGTTTCTCTTGAGTTTATTGAACGGCATACTTTTTTTTGCGACCGATCCGGGCACTTAAAACAGAAAGCCGCTCGGGTAGTCGCGATCGAGAACGACCGTGAACACGACCCAAAGCCCGAATCCCATCCCCGCCGCGAAAACGGAAATTTCCATTAAAGCGCGTCCGGTCTTGGGCCGCCCCCGCAAATACCACGCCATGACAGCCAAAAATAATCCCGACAAAGCAAAAAAACCGACCTTGTCGATAAAGACTACGACCAAAAGCCAAAGACACGCCGTCGTG
>JAVJPD010000210.1:0-2669 GCA_040216475.1 Rhodospirillales bacterium | reverse complement strand
CAACGGCTTAAAGCGCGTTACCGGTGACGAAATCGTCCGCGCCCTTTTCATCCCCGGCGATATTCCCGCGCCGTACCGCCTGCCGGAGAGGAGGGGCGCCGACGTACTCGCCCGATTACGGGAGGTCGAACGGGATTATTTATCCCAAAATCCCTATTATAAACGAATGCTTCGCTGGTTTTATTATGCCGTAAAAAGCCTCGTATAGAATTCTAATTTTAATACTGACTTCCTAGATCCGAAGGCAATGACGAAAAGCACCATCAGCAAACCCGGTTCCATCATTAAAGTTTTAACGGTTATGACGACATTGTGCCGGCTCCTGTGCCGTAGTATCTGATCCGTATGACCCAAAAATCTCCCCCCCTTCTCCTCGTCGGTGCCGGTATGTATGTCACCGGGCGCGGTGCGGCGGGCTATCGCGGCACCATTGCGCCGGCGGTGTTGGAAGCGTGCCGGGCCGGGCAGATCGGCCGCCTGGCGCTCGCCTCGACCCGGGCCGAAACCGCGCGCGATGCCGTGACGGCCATTGAGGCGCTCGGCCGCGACATGGGGGTTGAAACGGCCTGCGCTGCTTATCCGGCGAAAGACAGCGATCCCCAGGCCTTTCTCAAGGCCGCCGAGGAAACCGGCGCCGAGGCCGCGATCATCGCCGTGCCCGATCACCTGCACGCCGAGGTGACGATCCCGCTGCTCGAGCGCGGGATTCATTGTCTCGTCGTCAAGCCGATGGCCGACACGTTTGAGAACGCGAAAAAAATGTGTGACGCCGCCCGAAAGGCAAACGTCGTCGCCGAGGTCGAGTTCCATAAACGCCTCGATGAGGCCAATCTCCTGATGCGAGAATCCTTGCGCGCCGGCCAACTCGGCACGCCGCTCTATGCCACGATCGAATACAGCCAGCGCAAGACGGTGCCGCGCGATATCTTCAAAACATGGGCCGCGCGCACCAACATCTTCCAATACCTCGGCGTGCATTACGTCGACCTGCTGCAGTGGGCGACCGGCTTCAAACCCGTCCGCGTCACCGCCTGGGGTCAGAAAAACCATCTCGCCGCGCTCGGCCTCGATACCTGGGACGCCATGCAGGTGGTGATCGAATGGGACACGGGTAAAGGTTCCAAGTTCGTTTCGACTCACATCACTAACTGGATCGACCCCGATACCAGCTCGGCGATGTCGGATCAGAAGATCACCGTCGTCGGCACCGAAGGACGCTATGACTCCGATCAGAAACACCGCGGCGTGCAACTGGTCACCGATAAGAACGGACTTCAGGACATCAACCCTTATTTCACGGCCGCCTGGCACGACGGCCCCGACGACGCGCTCCATTTCGACGGCTACGGTATCCGCAGCGTGCGCCGCTTCATCGACGATGTAATCGCGGTGCGTAACGGCCACGTTACGTTAGCGGACCTCGAGAAAAGCCGCCCGACGTTTTCCGCGTGTCTCGCCGCCGCCGCCGTGGTCGACGCCGCCAAATGCAGCCTCGAGAACGCCAGCCAACCGACGGTTGTTTCGACGTGACGAGCATTTCCTATGCCGAGCTGCAAGCATTCACCCGTGCCGTGCTCGATAAAGCCGGGCTGGATGCATTCTCGGCCGACTCGGTGACCACCGGTTTGTGCGAGACGTCGCTGCGCGGCGTCGATTCGCATGGGATTCGTTTGCTGCCCCATTACGTCGACTCGGCGCTTTCGGGGCGCAAGAACCCGAAACCGAATTTTATGTTCAAGCGCACGTTCCCGGCGATGGGCCTGCTGGATGCGGACAACGGCTTCGGCCACGCCGCCGGCATGAAAGCAATCGATCATGGAATCGAAATGGCGAAAGAAACCGGCATCGGCGCCGTCGGCGTCGCCAATTCGAGTCATCCCGGCGCAATGGCCTCCTTCGCCCTTAAGGCCGCCCGGCAGGGCTACATGGCGTTCGCCTTCACCCATGCCGATTCGCTGTTGCTTTCTTATGGCGGAACCCGGGCCTACTTCGGCACCAATCCGATCTGCTTCGCCGCGCCGCGCGAAGAGGAAGAACCCTTCTGCCTCGACATGGCGCCGAGCGCCATTCCCTGGAACCGGCTGCTCATGCACCGCGCCGACGATAAACCGCTTCCCGCCGGCGTCGCCGCCGACGCACACGGCAATGAAACCACGAATGCCGGCAGCGCCGCCTCGCTCATGCCGGTCGGCGGCACGGCCGCCGGTTACAAAGGCGTCGGTATCGCCTCCATGGTGGAAGTACTGTGCGGCGTTTTTACCGGCATGGCGTTCGGCCACGCGATTCCCGCGATGTTCACGACATCCATGGCCGAACAACGCCATCTCGGCCAGTTTTACATGGTGATGCGCACCGACGGCGGCATCGATGCCGGAACCTTCCGCGCGCATCTGCAGCAGATGAGCGAGGAAGTTCGTGCCGAACCCGCACGGCCAGGCGAGCAGGTGTTGCTTGCCGGTGACAAGGAAATCCGCGAGGCCGCTCGGCGCAGGCAAGGCGGCATACCGCTCGATAAACCGACTGCGGCTGCGCTCAAGAAACTCGCCGAGCGGTTTGATATCTCATTGAGGCATTCATGAAACTTTGGTTTCGCAAAATGCCGTCGAACGGCGCGTCAAGGGAAATGGAGGCCGCCTCGGTCGAAATCGGCCGTTATGTACGTGACATCG
>JAVJPD010000209.1:0-7005 GCA_040216475.1 Rhodospirillales bacterium | reverse complement strand
CGCTTGCGGGCGATCCCCCAGCGATAGCCGGAAAGCCCGCCGTCGCGGCGGATCACGCGATGGCAGGGAACGGCGACGGCGAGGCGGTTGGCGGCGCACGCCGTGGCGACCGCCCGCGACGCATCGGGCGCGCCGACGGCCTCGGCGATCTCGCGGTAGCTCGCGGTTTGTCCGGCGGGGATCGCGCAAAGGGCTTTCCACACCTTGTGCTGAAACGCGGTGCCCCGGATATCGAGCGGCAGATCGGCGCCGGCGCGCGGATTTTCGACGAGGCCGACGACCCGCGCGACAGTGGCCTCGAACGCGGCGTCGCCGCCGATCAGATGGGCGTTGCGAAACCGTTCCTGAAGGGCGCGCAGCAGCGCCTCCGGGTCGTCGCCGAGGGCGATCTCGCAGACGCCCTTCGCCGTGGCGGCGACGAGGATCGTGCCGAGGGAAGATTCACCCAACGCAAACATGATGTCGAGTCCCGCGCCGCCGTTCTTGTATGCCGAGGGCGTCATGCCGAGGACCTTGCCGGTGTTCTCGTAGAACCGTCCGGCGGAACCGTAACCGGCATCGTAGATCGCCGCCGTGACCGAGCCCGCGCGCTTCAAAAGCTCGCGCGTGCGGCCGTTGCGTTTGGCGATGAAATACTCTTTCGGCGTGACGCCGACGGCGCTTTTGAAGAGTTTTCGGAAACGATCCCGGCCGAGTCCGGCGTGTTCCGCCAGCCCGGCAAGGGACGGCGGCCGGTCTTCCATGTTGTCAACGGCGCTGCCGATCCGCCGGCAGGCATCCATAATCCGGTCGTCGCGCGCGTCGCGGGTAATCGCGGACGTGGGTTTGCAGCGTTTGCAGGGGCGAAAGCCGTTATCGGCGGCTTCGGCGGCATTTGCGAAAAAGACGGCGTTGCGGCGCAGCGGGCGGCGGGCCGGGCACGAGGGTTTGCAGAAAACGCCGGTCGTCCTGACGGCGAACACGAACACGCCGTCGTAAGCGCCGTCGCGCCGTGAAACGGCGTTCCAGGCCTCGCTTTCGTCGATCTTTCTTTCCATGACGATATTCATGGCGTTCTCCGGATGTCTTCCATCGCGCGGATGGTATCATTCGCCGATAGGGGCCGCACTCCGGAACGTGGGGTCGAATTCGGATTTTCGGGCTGTACGCGAGGCGCGCACGTTCCTGTTGTCGAGCGCTTTCCGGTTCTGACGATATTTGGATGGTTCCCGTTGCCGTTTCGGCAGAATTCCTTTGAAAAAAAGCTGAAAAAAGCGGGGGATAACTCGCCGCCGGGGGCGATTTTGTGAGCGGGACGTATAAATTTCGGCTCCCTCAAACGTTTTACTTATAGGACGAGCACGACGAATGAGGAGAGGCGGTTTTGGACCCGATCATTTTTAACCTGGCATCCCGCCTGATTGCGGCCATCGCCGGCGGCTACGCGGTCGCCGCGGCGTTTTCCGTGTGGCTGTTCCTTCATCCTGCCGATGCCGCGCGCCGACGCCGTGCTGAGCGGCCTGCTGGCGAGCTTCGCTATATACGCCGCGGCGATCCTGTGGGCCTTCGTCGCGCGTTCCAGGCGTGAAATCCCGCCGCGTCGAATTGCGCGGACAAAACCATCAGGCCGAACAGCATGGCGAGCGTGCCGACGTCCACATGCCGGGCGAGATCGCCGCCCGGCGGGCCGAGGAGCAATAGAACCGTCGCGCCGCAGAGCGCGATGCCGGTGCGGTCGATCTTCAGCATCGGCCAGCGGCCGAGCGCGATACCGAGATACACGGCGATGAAAACGGCGATGACGGCGGCGGTATGGAAATCCAAAGCGGATGCCTTAAATAAGCCCGGCCGCATGATAGGGTGGCGGATAAATCGGTGTAAACGTCAAAACGTCACGCTATTTTGGCGTATTCTCTTCGTAATACCGTAATTTTTCCCTATATGCCCTCAACAGCGCGGCGGCGGCTTGTTATGATCGCCGATTGAATGAATGCACGTAAGAATTTCGACCGGGAAGGACCAGCCTTGCGAAGTAAACTGATCGTACGCCAAGCGGCGCCGGAGGATGTCGCCGAAATTTCGGCTCTCAGCAGGCGGATTTACGCGCCCGATCCCTGGCACAGCGAGGCGATGGTGCGCGGGCAGATCAACAATTTTCCCGAGGGGCAGTTCGTCGCCGAAATGGACGGCGAGCTCGTCGGCCATTGCGCGACCTTCATCGTCGACGGCACGGTCGCCTTGAAGCCGCATAGCTGGGACGAGATCACCGGCGACGGCTTCGCCTCGCGGCACGACCCCAAGGGGAATTATCTCTACGGCATGGAGGTCAGCATCGATCCGAAGCGGCGCCGCTTGCGGATCGGCCAGCGGCTCTACGATGCCCGGCGCAAGCTCTGCGAGCGCCTCGGCCTCAAGGGCATCGTCTTCGGCGGCCGCATGCCGGGTTACGCGCGCCGCCGCCAGCAATACCCCGATCCCCGGGATTATCTGGAGGCGGTGCAGGAACATAAAGTCCGCGATCCGGCGATCCGGTTTCACCTCGCCAACGATTTCGAGCCGATCGGCATCATCCGGGCCTACGACACCGACGATTACGATTCGCTCGGCTACGCGACCCACATGGTGTGGGAGAATCCCCAATACTCGGAGGCGGCGATCGCGTTCGAGGAAAAGGAGGTGCTCGCCTCGACCGACTCCGTGCGGGTCGCGACCGTGCAGTTGCAGATGCGGGTCTTGGAGAGTCAGGAGGCTTTCGAGCAGCAGATCGAGTATTTCGTCGACGTCGCTTCCGATTACCGGAGCGATTTTGTCGTGTTTCCGGAATTGTTCACCCTCGAGTTGCTGTCGCTTGAGGAGAAGCCCTTGCCGCCGGACCAGGGCGTGGTGCGGGTTGCCGAATACACCGAGTGGTTCGAGACGTTCATGCAGGGCCTCGCGATGCGCTACAACATCAATATCATCGGCGGCTCGCATCCCACCAGGGACGCCGACGGCGACATCAGGAACACCGCGTTCGTTTTCCTGCGCGACGGCGCTATTCACCGCCAGGACAAGCTGCACCCGACGCCCGATGAGAGTTATTGGTGGAACATCAAGGGTGGGGATCGCCTGAGCGCCATTCAAACCGACTGCGGCCTGATCGGGGTGCTGATCTGTTACGACGCCGAATTTCCCGAACTGGCACGCCATTTGGCCGATCAGGGCGCCATGCTGCTGTTCGTGCCGTTCTGCACCGACGAGCGGCGGGGGTATTTGCGCGTGCGCTATTGCTCCCAGGCGCGCGCCGTCGAAAATCAGTGTTACGTCGTGCTGTCCGGCGTGGTCGGCAACCTGCCGAACGTCGAGAACATGGATATTCACTACGCCGAGAGCTGCATCCTGACGCCGTCCGATCTGGCGTTCGCCCGCGACGGGGTGGCCGCCGATACGGCGGCCAACACGGAAATGATCGCGTTCGCCGATCTCCGGTTGTCCGATCTGCGCGTTGCGCGCTCGACCGGGACGGTGCAAAATCTGCGCGACCGGCGGTTCGACCTCTACCGGGTCGTCTGGAGCAAGCGCCGAGCCTGAATCCCGCCGGCGGGGTAAAGACAAAAACCCTCTGTTTTCAGAAAAATAGCTTGTATTTTAGAATTATTCTAAATATATTAAGCGTATCCTGAAAGAAGGAGGACGATCCATGCCGAAGAAAGCCAAGACCGCCAAAACCGATCCGTCGAAGATCAATACCGGAATATCGGACAAGGACCGCAAGGTCATCGCCGAAGGGTTGTCGCACCTTTTGGCCGATACCTACACGCTCTATCTCAAGACGCACAATTACCATTGGAACGTCACCGGGCCGATGTTCAACACCCTGCATTTGATGTTCGAGGGCCAGTACAACGAATTGGCGCTGGCCGTCGATCAGATCGCGGAACGCATCCGCGCGCTCGGCTATCCGGCGCCGGGCAGTTACGCGCAATACGCCAAGCTCTCCGTCATCAAGGAAAGCCAGGGCGTGCCGTCGGCCGAGAAAATGATCGCCGATCTCGTCAAGGGCCAGGAAGCCGTGGTCAAGACCGCGCGCAAGGCGTTTCCGGCGGTCGATAAGGCGAACGACGAGCCGACCGCCGACCTGCTGACCCAGCGCATGCAGATTCACGAAAAGACCGCGTGGATGCTGCGCTCGATGCTGGAGTAGACTCTCAGAAAGGCGGCGGCAGCAAACCGATCCGTTCCGATGGGATAACCGCACTTTAGCGTAACGGCGATCCTTCCTTTTTCTTTGCATGATTTTCCGGCCTCGATGCGATAAGGTTGCGGCAATCAAACATAATCGAGCACGGGAGAACGGCATGAAAATCGGTTTTATCGGCGTCGGGACCATGGGAACGCACATGGCGGCGAACCTGCAAAAGAGCGGGTTCGATCTTGTGGTGCATGACCTCAACAAACAGGCTGCCGAGCGGCACGTCAAGAACGGCGCGCAATGGGCCGATAGCCCCAAGGCGGTGGCGGAACGGGCCGATGCCGTGTTCACGTCCCTGCCAGGACCGCCGGAAGTCGAGGCCGTTGCCATGGGCGATGCCGGGCTTCTCGCGGGCATGAAAAAGGGCTCGGCGTATTTCGATCTGTCGACCAACTCGCCGACCGTCGTGCGCCGGTTGCACGCCGCGTTCGCCAAGAACGGCGTCGACATGCTGGACGCGCCCGTCAGCGGCGGTCCGCGCGGTGCGGAAACCCGCAAGCTGGCGTTGTGGGTCGGCGGCGAGGAAAGCGTTTTTCAAAAGCATAAGGCCGCGCTCGATGCCATCGGCGACGAGGCGCTCTACGCCGGTCCCATCGGCAACGGCTCGATCGCCAAGCTCGTGCATAACTGCGCCGGTTACATGATCCAGACCGCGCTCGCCGAGGTATTCACCATGGGCGTGAAAGCGGGGATGGAACCGCTGGCCCTTTGGGAGGCGGTCCGCAAGGGTTCCCAGGGCAGACGGCGGACGTTCGACGGGCTGTCCCGGCACTTCCTGACCGGGGAGTACGACAAGCCGAGTTTCGCGCTGAAATTGGCGCACAAGGACGTTACCTTGGCGACGGCGTTGGCGCGCGAGATCGGCGTGCCGATGCGGATCGGCCAGCTGACCCAGGCCGAGATGACGGAAGCTTTGAATCGGGGATGGGCGCAACGCGACTCCCGTTCCGCCATGATCCTGCAGTTGGAACGCGCGGGCGTCGAGGTCGCCATTGCGGCCGACCGTCTTAAGGCGGCGTTGGAGCGCGATCCGCCGCTCAGCGATCAGCCCAAAGATAAGAAATAAGTCCGTTTCGGCTATGGGCGTTTATTGAAACGGTCGAAGGTGCGCCCGAACCGCCAACGGTGCATGACGACGGTCTCGAACAGATCGCTGTGCACCAGCGGATCGTTGGCCCAAAGCCGATAGGCGGTGTCGATATCCGGCACGTCGAACATCAGCAGGCTGCCGAGGGTCCTGTCGCCTTCGTCGGTGATCAGTTGTCCGTAGGTCATGCAGGATTTCGCGACGGTCTCGTGATAGCGCATGTGCGTATCGAACAAGCTGTCGCGTTCGTGGGCGCGGTTCGGTTTATCGAGAGCCATGACGAAAAACTGGATGTTTCCTGGCGTGCGGGGACAATCCAGGTACGTATACGGCACGGTCGCCTGAAAACGGCAAATCCGCTCGCCGTGTTGCAGGCCGCCGGTCACGAACGGCTCCCGATCGACATGGTCTTGCGCCGCCTGACGGTTGGGCGCGTCCATGATGCGGAAGCTGCCGAGTTCGCGGCTGCCGTCGTCGGTCAGGAACGGCCCGTCGAAAATCATCGCGTTATCGAATTGCGCAAGATAGTCGAGATGTTCCTTGCGTAAGACATCGCGCAGGTGCGCCGCGTCCGGTTTATCCAGAATTTTGATGGCGAATAGCATCGCGCGGTTTATCCGTCCCCATTGGAGATTTTTTTATTCGAAATTCTACCCGATTTGGCGGAGGCGGCCAAATTCACCGGCCTTATTCGGCGCGGAATGCTGCATTTCAAGCGGTTTTGCGGCAGGCTCCGCCGAGAGTTTCCGCCAGGCGGTCCGCCCGATACGGCCAGCCCAGGGATTTCAGGCGGGACGAATCTTCGGCGGGTTGCGGCGCCGTACGATCCCGCCAAAGCCTTTCCAATGTTTGCGCCAGCGCGTCCGGCGTCGCAGGGTTCTCGAGACGGCCGCCGACGCTTTCGGCCATGCGCTTGGCTTCGTCGATTTCGCCGGGATAGCAGACGATGGGGCGGCGCGCGGCCAGCAGTTCGACGATCTTATGGTGCCACCAGCCGCTTTTCGGCATGCGCACGTAAAGATTGGCGTGCGCGCCTTGAATCAGCCTACTGAAGTCGGGCAGGGAAAGTTGGTTGTGGATATCGACCCGCAGCCGGCCTTGCAGCGGGGCCAGGGCCCTCGAGGCGGATGCCGCGTCGGTGCCGGCATAAACGAGTTCGACCGGCCCGCGTTCGGCCGTATCGAGAAAGCGGGTGAGCCCTTCGACCAGGCCGTTCAGAAGTTCTTGATTGTAGGTCGCGCCGACCAGCACCAGCGTGAACGGCGCCTCGTTGTTTTCCGGCGGGGCCGGTTGCGTTACGCTGTCCAACTCGGGCGGATAGCCGCTGTAAATCACGCTTGCCGCGCCGAACCACGGTGCGGCGGCATCGGCGTTGGCCTGCGACAGCGCCGTCGCGGCGGCGGCATCGCCGAAACGCCGCGCCAGCACGTTTCTGAACGGCGCCGGAATGAAAGCCGTCCACTGATCCTTGATGTCGCGCACCCACGGGCAACCGGCCTCGCGGGCGATGCCTTGCGCGATGGCCCAGGCATCGGTGTTGCCGAAGATGCCCCACACGACGTCGGGCTTGAACGTATCCGCCAGCGGCCGCCAGAACGGTTTCGTGCCTGCGCGCCAATCGGTGAACACGCCGCCGTAAAGCAGATAATGAAAAGCGACGACGGCTTTGGATAAAAAAACCGGCAACCGGCCGGCGCGTTGCTTTTGC
>JAVJPD010000208.1:0-6661 GCA_040216475.1 Rhodospirillales bacterium | reverse complement strand
AAACGGCCGGCGCGTTTTCCGCGCCGGCCGCCGATTACATATTGTAGTTGTAATTCTTCTTGACCCAGGTTTTCAGCCAGGCCCGCACTTCCGGCGTGACGGAGATGCCTTCCTTGATCACCTCGGCGGCATCCTCGCCGTAAGACTGCGGATAATCGCCGAGCAGCTTGCGCGAGCGCTTGATGAACGTCGGATCTTTTTCGAGATCCTTCACGGTCTTGATGTACGCATTGAGAATATTATCCGGCGTGCCCTTCGGCAGGACGAAGCCCTTGGAGGTCATCACGCCGACGTAGAGGAAGTTCTTCCACGCCTGCCAGACGACGCCCTCGGGCTTTTTGCCCCAAAGCTTCTCGTAGATTTCCGCGACATGCGGCAATTTCGGCATGATCGGATCGGCGACGACCTTGCCGCCCTTCTGCATGAAGCCGAGGGTGAAAAGGGGAACCGCGACGCCCTTGTCGATCAGGCGCGTGGCGTTCTTCATGTAGGCGCCCATGGAATCGTAGTTGATGTTGAATTCGCCGCGCAACATGGCCTTGCGCGACGGCCCGCGTTCCATGCCGAACACGGTCTTCACGTTCATGCCGAGAAGTTCGTAGGACAGCATGGCGCGCAGTTCGCCGGCGATGACGTTCTTGGCGCCGAAAACGAGATTGGTTTTCTGAAGTTTCTTGACGTCGGCGATAATGTCCTTGCCGGTTACGCCGGTCGACTTGGCGGCATAGAACACGCTGCCGAGCGGGGACATGACGATGGGGCGCCAGGCGCTCATGTCGTATTTGACCTTCTTGCCGCCGAACAGATAGCTCACGAAAGTCGAGGTTGAGATCGACAGCATGGTCAAGCCGTCGGGCTTGGCTTTTTGCTCGAACTGGTTGGTGCCGCGGATGGACGCACCGCCGGGAATGTTGACGATGACGATGGCGGGACTGCCCGGCAGCAGTTTCGCCAGGTACGGCGAATACAGGCGGGCATACACGTCGGCGCCGCCGCCTTCGCGGAACGGCACCACGATTTCGATTTTCTTGCCCTTGAAATCGACGTCGGCTTGCGCCGCCGGGCTTGTCAGGGCGATGCCGGCCGACAAGGCGATCGTCGCGACGACGCCGAGTTTCCGGTTCACATGCATTTTCATCATGGATGTACCTTTTTACGAAAGACGACCGCTTCCGATTCGCAAAACCGTCTTAAGCGCACGACGACCGGGGCCAGCAAAGGCCGGCGGCCGGGTGCATTCGGTTTTTATGAGATCGAGCGGGGGTTGCCTCGTGCCCCCAACGGTGCCCTCAGGTTGAGCAAGTTAACGGCGATATTCTAGGGCAAGCCCGGGGGTGCGGTACAAGCGGAATCCGCTCGGGCGTAGGGCCGGGCTCGTAAATTCTTCGTGATCCGTTTTGGGCGGCGCTGGATCGGATCATGATTTAGAGCCGATTCATAAGGTTGTCGGATGGCCGCTACGGGTCAATGGCCGTTCCGACTAACCATGACCGGCTCTATTGCAAGGGCCAGGGCAATTCCATGAATTCCTGCAGTGCCCCTTGCGGGTACTCAAGTGACAGAAAGTGCGACATGATTCCCAGAACCATGATGAACCCGAAGGTCCCAAGGGCGCATTTCGCGTACGATAACCCGGCTTTCCAACGCAAGAAGGTAAAGATGAACGTCGCGGCTCCCAGCACGAAACCGACGAGGGAGGAAACGCCGAGGATGCCGATCAGGACCAGGGCCAGGTAGTACTCGTTGGACTTGATGATTTCGCCTTCGGAATCGTCGCGTTCATTGTCCTGAAACACCGTGTGCGGCGTTTTATACAGGAACAGGCCGAGGCCGACCGGGATCAGCATCAACAACGTGAACGCCGAGGCGGTCAAAGGGTAAACCGCGGTCATGAACGAACGGCCGTAGCTGTCGAAAATCACTGTCAAAGCAAAGGCCAGAACGGCCAGGAAAAACAGGACCTGCGGCCTTTTGTTATGGTGGCTGTGAACACCTTCTTCGGTCAACGGCGCATGCATCACCTTATAACGCACCGCGGCGATGATCGAGAGAAGCGTCATGATGAGTAGGACGACCACGATCGGGTGAGAGAGGAAAGAAAAGCCGTATATCTGGACGGTTTGATAGACGGCGGCCTCAACCTTGTCGGATAGCACGAAGCCGATGATCAGCGCTGGGCGCGGCCAGCCGAACCGTTTCATGTAGACGCCGAGCGTGCCCATCACGAACAAGGCGATGAGGTCGCCCCAGTCGCGGGTTGCCTGAAATGCGGCGAAGAAGATCAGGCCGATCATGAAGGGGGCGATGATCGCGTAAGGAATCGTGGTCAGGCGCGCCATCGGCGTGGCCAAGGCGAAGCAGATGCCGGGGCCGATGATGTTGGCGACGGCGATCGACCATATCATGACGTACACCAGATCGAGGTTCTGGGTAACCATGGTAATGCCCGGATCGATCCCGATCAGGATGAAGCCGCCGAGCAGCAAGGCCATGCTGCCCGAGCCCGGGATGCCGAACAGGATGGTCGGAATCAGGGCGCCGCCTTCCTTGGCGTTGTTTGAACATTCCGGCGCGATGACGCCCCGCACGTCGCCCTTGCCGAACATCGATTTGTCCTTGGCGGTTTGAACCGCGTGGCCGTAGGCGAGCCAGTCGATCACCGAACCGCCGAGGCCCGGCATGGCACCGATTAAGACACCGATGGTCGAGCAGCGCAGTATCAGCCACCAATTCTGTAAAGTATCCTTCAGGCCCTGCAGCCAACCCTTGCCCAGCAGCGTGCCGGATTGGGAAATGGTCTGACGCCGGCGCAACAGATCGACGATCTCGGGCATGGCGAAGATGCCCAGGCCGATGACGATCAGCGGCAGGAGTTCGGTTAGGTACAGGGTATCGAACGTCAGGCGTTCGACGGCGGTTGCCGGGGCCGGTCCGATGACGCCGATCATGAGCCCGATGCCGCAGGCGGCGAGGCCCTTAAAGGCGTTGGCGCCGGTCAGGATGCCGACCATGCTGAGGGCGAGCAGGATGAGCATCAACTGCTCGCCGAAGCCCATCGCCATGATGATCGGCAGGGCGGCGAAGATTGCCACGGACAGCATAAGGGAGCCGAACACGCCACCGATCATGGAGGCCGAAAACGCCGCCGACAGGGCACGTGCGGCCTCGCCGCGCTTGGCCATAGGGAAGCCGTCGACGATGGTGGCCTGCGCGGCCGCTGTGCCGGGGATGCCCATCATGACCGACGGGAAGGTATCGGAGGTGTTCACCACCGAGGTGAGTCCAATCATCATGGCCAGTGCTGGACCCGGGTCCATCCCGAAGATAAACGGCAGGACGAGGGCGAGTCCGGCCGTGCCGCCGAGGCCGGGCAGAAAACCGACGATGAGGCCGATGATGATGCCGAGAAAAAGATAAAAAAGATACATTGGGCTGAACAATTGCCCGAATGCATCCGCAATGACGTCGATAATCACGCTGGAAATTCCCCGAACAAGAATAGAATTAAGTAAACGGTATTGCGGAAACGAGCGGTGGCCGAAACCATGTCTCTGGCCACCGCTCGACGTATTGCCTTCGGCTTAGATATTGACGTCGTATTTACGCTTCATGAAAGCCTTGAACCAGGCTCGGGCTTCCGGCTTGAAGTTAACCGCGTTGCGGATAACCGCGTCGCCGTCGGCGCCATAGATTTGCGGATAGCCGCCGAGTTGCTTCTTCGCAAGCTTCGCGAAGGCGGGATCATTGTTCATATCCTTGAACACCTTCACGTAGATATCGACGATCTCTTGCGGTGTGCCCTTGGGCAGGACGATGCTCTTCGAAGCCGAAACCGCCATGAAAATGAAGTTCTTCAAGGTGTCCCACGCCGGTCCCTCGGGTTTTTTCCCGGTCAGCTTCTCGTAGGCTTCGGCGAAATGCGGCAAGTCCTTGAGCAGGGGATCGCGTACGATCTTATCGCCCTCGGCATAGCCCATCGAGAACAGCGGCACCGCCTCGCCACGTTCGATCATCGGTTTGGCATGCTTGATATAGCCGCTCATGGAATCGTAGCCGAGGGTGAACTCGCCGCGCATCATGGCCTTGCGCGATACGCCTTTCTCGACGCCGAAGATGCTTTTGACGTTCAAGCCGAGCATCTCGTACATGATCAGGATGCGCGATTCACCGGCCAGGGCGGCCTTGGCGCCGAAAATGAGTTCGGATTTTTTCAGGGCCTTGAGGTCTGCGACGATGTCCTTGCCTTTGGCCCCGGTTTTGGGGTGAGCATAAACCGCGGTGCCGAGCGGAGACACCATCACGGCGCGCCAGCCGCGGGGATCATATTCTATTTTCTTGCCGCCGAACAGAAAGGATACGAAGGTCGAGGTGGACATTGACAAGAGCGTTAGTCCATCGGGTTTTGCCCGTTGCTCGAAACGGTTGCTGCCTTTGACCAGGGCGCCGCCGGGAACGTTCCTGACCAGGATGGCCGGGTTGCCGGGCAAAAATTTTTCCATGTAGGGCGCGAACAGACGGACATACGTATCCGAACCGCTGCCTTCCTTGGACGGCACGATGATCTCGATTTTCTTGCCCTTGAAGTCGACCGCCTGAACCGGCGACGGGACAATGACGGCCGATGCGATGAACGCCGCGCCGCTTAAGATTTTTAGCGATTTGACCGGATTTATCATCATATGCGTGACTCCTCAAAAATGTTAACGAGTCGACAGGCCGATGGGCAGAATCATTCTCTGCGCACGGGCAACCGCGCCGATTCCTGTCGGCGGCGATAGGTTTTATCGTGGTTTAGGGTATTTTAAAGACGGGCTCTGCGGTGCCCGTTTGCCTCCTCGTTTGTAACACTAAGATATGAACGACCGGGAGGTCTTTGCAAGAAGTTTGCGTTTATCCGGACAAAATTATTCCGGCCCCGCCGGAAGCGGGGCCGGAGATGTCGGCGCCGAACCGATCCGGCCGGCGTCGAAGTTGCGCCGGCCGGAATAGTGCGGTTCGTCGTTTAAATGTTGACGTTGAACTTTTTCTGAATCCAGTCGGTCAGCCATTTTTTCACTTCAGGCTTCATGCCGACAGCCGCCTCGAACGCTTCCTCGGCATCGGCACCGAGGGCCTGTTCGTAGCTGCCGATGATCTTGGTGGCGCTCTTCTTGAATTTCTCGTCGGCCAGGGTCTTCTTCAGCGCCTCGACGTAGGCGTTATAAATGTGGTCCGGCGTGCCTTTCGGCAGAGCGAGACCCTTGGCGGAGCCGACGGCCATGTTCACGAAGTTATACCAGGCTTGGTACATCGGACCGGAGGGCTTCTTGCCGGTCACTTTTTCGGCCAGCTCGATCACCGTCGGGATTTCCGGGAAAGCCGGGTCGCGCATGATCTTGCCCTTCTTGGGGAAGCCCATGGTCATCAGGGGGGCGACCTTGCCCTGCTCGACGAGGCGGACGACCCGCTTGATGTAGGCACCGGCCGTATCGGTGTTCAGTTCCATTTCGTTACGCATCATGGCCTGGCGGGTTTTGCCGCGGCTTAGGCCGAACACGGGCTTGACGTTCTTCAGGCCGACCATCTCGTAGGACAGGAACGCCAACAGTTCGGAGGCGATCACGGTCTTGGCGCCGAAGCGGAGCTCCTTGTCGGCGATTTTCTTGAGGCTGCCGACGGGATCTTTCGCCGTGAAGCCGGTATTGGGGTGGATGTAAACGACGGTGCCGAGCGGCGAGGTCAGCATGGCGCGCCATTTGAGCATGTCGAATTTGACCTTCTTGCCGCCGAGCAGGTAGCTGACCTGGGTCGACGAGGAGATCACGACGAAGGTCTTGCCGTCGGGTTTGGCGTTGGCTTCGAACCAGTTGCTGCCCTTGACCGAGGCGCCGCCCGGCATGTTGCGGACAAGAACGGTCGGCTTTCCGGGCAGGTACTTGCTCAGGAACGGCGCGAACAACCGGCAATAGACGTCGGACCCGCCGCCTTCGCGGTAGGGAACGATAAACTCGACCTTTTTGGCCGAGAATTCGGCGGCGGATACGGTCGTGGGCGCCGAGAAGGCCCCGGCGGCCAGCGCGATGCCGGCCAGCGCCCCGAAGGATCTCGCGGTTGTGGACAAAATTTTCATAATCATACCTCCTTGTGCATTAGTTGCTTCGTGAATCGTGCAGGCAGCTTTTTTCGCGATCCCGAATCGTTCATCCGATACCGCCAAATCGATCGCCAAAACGCTAGATGGCCGCAGCATAAAGTATCCGTTCCGAGAAGTCGATTGCCCTGCAACGGCCATTTTTCGCCGTACGGCGTTACTGAAGCGGCCATGGCAGGGTTACGTAATCCTGCAGGAGACCTTGCGGGTATTCCAGCGTCAGAAGCTCCGACATGGTGCCGAGCAGCAGAATGAAGGCTATCGCTCCCAAGGCGCATCCCCAGTGCGGCGATTGCGCCTTCACGCGCAGGAATGCGTAGATAAAGGCGCCGACGGCGATCACGAAGCCGAATCCGGCGGCCAGCCCCAGCATGCCGAGGAGCCACAACAGATAATGCTCGTTACTGCGCCGCTCGACCCGATCGCCGAATGCTTCCCGTTCGGAATCGTAGAAAACCGTATGCGGCGTTTTAAGGGTGAAGAGTCCGATGCCGACCGGAATCAGGACCGCCAGCATTCCGATCGACATCA
>JAVJPD010000207.1:0-4059 GCA_040216475.1 Rhodospirillales bacterium | reverse complement strand
AGTGAAGCCTTCGGTGCCTTTCGGCCGCATGGGCAGAACCAGATAGCGCAGATCGGCGGTACTGTCGTGGACGCGCACGTCCACGGTATCGGGAATGTCGGTGCCGAATTCGGCGAGAACCTTGCGTGGTTCGCGAACCGTTCGCGAACGGTAATTGCGGCTTTTATACCAATCGGGAGGAGGCCCCAATAACGGGCGCGGATAACACGAACATAATGTGCAGACGATCACGTTATGCACATCGGGCGTATTCTCGACGACATAGAGATCGACCTTGCCCATGTCGACGCCGAATTCCTTGACGGCGGCCGAGCCGTTTTCGAGCAGGCGCCGTTTGTAGGCCGGATCGGTCCATGCGCGCGCAATGACCTTGGCGCCTTGAGCCGGAGTAGCGCTGTCGAGGGCTTCGAGTCCCTTGCGGAACTCTTCCGGCGCGAATACGCCGCGCTCGAGCAGCAATTCGCGCACCGCCATTTCGGCAATAGCGTAATAGCCCAGGCTTTCCTCCTCGTCGGGCTGGAAGGTCTTGGCGTGGTCGCCGTCGTGCCCGTGCTCATGGTCGCCGTGCGGCATGATCCGCTCCGGTTACTCGGCGGCCTGCCGGTAGGCGGCAAGGGTCTGCGTTACGGTCTGTGCCGCTGCGAGCAGGTGTTGATCGCGGGCATGGTGGCCGACGACCTGGAGTCCGATCGGCAGGCCCCGGGGCCCGGTGAAAGCAGGCATGGTCAGGCAAGGAACATGCAGCGCCGTCCATTGATCGTTGAAAATCGAGCTGCCCGTGCTCGCCAAACTGTCCGGCGCTTCGCCCGGCGCCGACGGCGTTATCAGAATATCGAAATCGTTCATCGCCAGGGCAAGCGCTTCACGGCATCGTGCCATGCCGGCAAGCGCTTCGCGATATTGATCGGGCGTGACGGCGGCGCCTTCCTTGGGCCGGCCTTCCCGGCACATTTCGCTGACCTGCTCGAAGTGGTAGGTCAATTCGAACAGCAAGGCGCGGTGAAGTTCGTAACTCTTGGCGGTTCTTGCATCGTTTCCGATCCGGGTGATGTCGTCGTTCATGTCGAAATCGCTCACACGCGCGCCGTTTTCGGAAAGCCGGGCCGCGGCGTCTTCAAGCAATTGCCGGGTGACGGCATCGGCCTGATCCCACCGTTGGGTGCGGCAGAATCCGACGCGAAGGCCGCTCAAGGGCGCCGCGGTCAGCGGTGCCGTATCGAGCCCCAGCAAGGCCGCTCTGAAAAACGCGATATCGTCGACGGATCGTGCATGCAGGCCGACCGTGTCGCAACACTGCGCGTTTTCCTTGACCCCTTTCAGGCCGAATTCGCCGTAGGTCGGTTTGTAGCCGACGACCCCGCAGAAGGCGGCCGGACGGATCGTCGAGCCGCCGGTTTGGGTGCCGAAGGCCAGGGGAACCATGTGCGCGGCCGTCGCCGCGCCGGAGCCGCTCGATGAGCCGCCGGGCGTGTGATTCGTATTATGCGGGTTGCGGGTTTTGGCCGGAAACTGATGGGCGAATTCCGTGGTCGCCGTTTTTCCCATGACGAGGCCGCCGGCACGCCGGGTCAAGGAAACGCACGTCGCATCCGAAGCGGGCCGATTCCCTTTGTAAATCGGCGAACCGTACTCGGTCGGCATGTCGTAGGTGTCGATGATGTCCTTTACGCCGACGGGAACGCCGCGCAAGGGCCCTTTGTTGCCGGTCCGGTCGCTCTCCCGCGCGGCCTCGATCGCCTGATCGCGGTTGAAATAGGCCCAGGCATGAATGTCCGCCTCGCGCTCGTCGATGCGTTCGATGCAGGCCCGCACCAGTTTTTCCGATGTCAATGTGCCGGCTTCGATGGATTTTGCGGCGTCTCGCGCCGTCAGTTCGGACGGATGTGTCATATATTGCCTCCCGAGGAACGTGAATCAGGTTCCAGCCAATGTTCGTAGATATCGATATCCAATGTATCGGTTTTTGGGCCGTCGTAGTCCGGCCAAGCGGTTTTCTGCTCGAAGCGTACCCGGTATAGCGGCTGTTTGGGCGGGTCTTTTATGCCTTGAGCCAGTTCTTCCGGGTTGCGGTAGAACCCCACCATATCGGCGATAATGCCCTTTTTGCCGCGGATATAATAGGGCGTTCTGATGTGCCCCGGCGGATAAGCCGCGCGGACCACGACCGGCTCGCCGATATCGAACTTCGCTTTCATCGCGGGCTCCGCATCGTCATGGCCGGTTTTCCACGCCGAGTCGAAGCCGGATCGCATCCATGCGATCGTCGATCTCCTCTTGGGTAAGCAGGCCTTTTCCCTTCAAGATTTCGATCAGAGCGGCCATCCAACGCTCGTAATAGCCGAGCGTGGCATAAGGTTCTTCGCCGAGATTTTCGATGGCGTTGCGCAGTTCGTCGGTGCTCAGGATGCGCCTGGTCTTGTCGCCGAGCAAACTCCGTAGGACGTCCACGCGCTTTTCCCAAGGCGCCAGAACGTGCTCGGTACGATCGACCGGGCCGGCGGTTCGGCCGCCGATGTCGTGATAGCGGGGCGGAGGAATATTCGAGCTGTTGGTCATGTCGTGGCGCATCCGGTTGTCGCATCCGATTGTCTCGGGCGTCATGATAACACGAAAGGACGCGTGTCCGCACACGCGCCGCATGCCGTTTCCGGCGCGGATATCAGCGCAGCTTGGCGGTCAACTGGGTGATGAAGGCTTTGATTCTACGGGCATTTTCGCCGCGATCCCCGCGGCCGAAGCGCGACGCCGAGCGCATGTCCCAGGCCGTGCCGCTAGCGGACGGCTTGATGCGGAAAACGATGTCGTCCTTGAAGCCGAGCCAGAACGTCGACGCCGTCGCCTCGATGCGGCCCTCGGCGGGAATCGCGGCGGCGACGTTCCACCCCATCTTCTTAACCAGATCGAGGGTGGCTAGAAAAACCTTGTCGGGGGGCTGCGTGAAGGCAAGCGTCTTGAGATCGGGATGATGTTTCTTCTGCAAGGCGGCGACCTTCTCGCCACCGTAGGCGAGTTTGTTCTTCACCCGGTCAGGATTTTTTTTCTTCGCTTCGGCACGTTTGGCAGTGATGGCGACGAATTTCGGCGGGTTGGCGGCATCCGTCGTGATGTCGTGGATGCGCGGATGCGCTTTCGGGCTCAGGAGTTTGTCGTATCCGTAAGGCACGATGACGATAACGGCGCTGAGAAGAACGCCGGTCAGCGCAAGCGGTTTGCCGCTGCCTATGAATAAGCCGGCGACGGACAACACGCCGGCGCCGATGCCGGCATAAACGGCCCACGTGATGATTTTGAACGTGAGGCGATGATCCCACATTTCCATTCGATAGCCGTAGGCGGCCACCACCATGGCCAAGCCGCTCAGAACGGCCAAGGTCAAGCCGATCTTGGCGACGGGTAACGGCGCTTTTTGTTCAGACATGAAGGCGACCCCCTATAAATAATTTTATCGTTGATTTTATCATTGCGGCACCGGCAGGCGTGATAAGAATATTTTCTGTCACGGAAAAGTGAAGCCCCGGAAACCGCATTTTATATCGCTTTCGTTTTTAGAATCGTTCTTTACGTCATGCCCGGCTCCGAACCACAGACAATCACCCCGCCCGTTTCATACGGCCAGGCCGTGATTAACGGCATGCGTACCGCCATGGGCATACCGATCATTGCGTTGAGTTCGAGCTATCTGGGATTCGGCTCGTTGATCCGCGATAACGATCTGTCGATCTGGCTCGGCGTGTTTTCGACCCTCATGACATGGGCCCTGCCGGGCCAAGTTGCGATGGTCGAGCTTTACGGCACCGGCGCGTCGATTCTGGTGGTGAGCCTCACCGTGTCCCTGATCAACGCTCGCTTTCTGCCGATGACGATCAACGTGATGCCGATCATCCGGACGCCCGGCGTGCCGCGCTGGCGCTACTACGCGCTCGCGCATCTCCTGTCGATCAACAGTTGGGCTTACTTGGTGCAGCGGGGGCCGTCGATGCCGCGCGGAGAACGCCTGCCGTACTACATCGGTTTTGCCATGACGCTGTGGATCGCCGGGATGATCAGTTCGGCCGCCGG
>JAVJPD010000206.1:0-9765 GCA_040216475.1 Rhodospirillales bacterium | reverse complement strand
CAATTCGCGCTGCTGTCGTCGCTGATGGCGTTCGCGCGCACGATCTTCGCGTCGGGCGGCGGCTGGCTCGCCGACCGGATGGACTGGGTGAGTTATTTTCTGCTCACGACATTCGCCGCCCTTCCGGGTATAATCCTGCTGTTGTGGCTGATGAAAAAATTCCCGCCGGCGGACCCCTCCTCGGACCCGTTCGAGACGTAAATTAAAAAAACGCCCGGCCTTTGACATGAGCCGGTTCTCAACATGAGAAAGAGAGCGAAACGATGAACCTCGTTCACGGCCTGCATGCGCGCAACCTGCGCGGCGATATTTTCGGCGGCATCACGGCGGCCGTGGTGGCGTTGCCCTTGGCGCTGGCGTTCGGCGTCGCGTCGGGCGCGGGCGCGATGGCGGGCCTTTACGGCGCGATTTTCGTCGGCTTCTTCGCCGCACTGTTCGGCGGCACGCCGAGCCAGATATCGGGTCCCACGGGGCCGATGACCGTGGTGATGGCGCTGATCATCACCAAGTACGCGCACGATCCGGCGATGGCCTTCACGGTCGTGATGATGGGCGGCGCGTTTCAGATTCTGTTCGGCGTGCTGCGCTTCGGCAGCTACATCAACCTCATGCCGTTTCCGGTGATCTCGGGATTCATGAGCGGCATCGGCTGCATCATCATCATTCTGCAGATCGGTCCGCTGCTCGGCGTCGCGACACCCGAGGGCGGGACGCTGGGCGTTTTGAAACACCTGCCCGATATCGCCGCGCGCATGCATTGGGACGCCGCCGCCGTCGGCATCGGCGCGCTCGCCGTCGTGCTGCTGATGCCGGCGCGCCTCGGGCGCATCCTGCCCGCGCCGCTGGTGGCGCTGATCGCGGGGACGCTCGCGGTCCTGTTCTTCCTGCCGAAGGTGCCGGTGCTGGGCGACATCCCGACCGGCCTGCCGCCGATGCACCTGCCGAGCTTCACCCTGGCCGCCCTGCCCGAGATGATCGAATCGGCGCTGATCCTGGCGCTTTTGGGCGCCATCGACAGCCTGCTCACCTCGCTCATCGCCGACAGCGTCACGCGCACCCATCACGATTCGAACAGGGAACTGATCGGCCAGGGCATCGGCAACACGATCGCCGGGCTGTTCGGCGGCATTCCCGGCGCGGGCGCGACCATGCGCACCGTCGTCAACGTGCGCGCCGGCGGCACGACGCCGATTTCCGGCATGCTGCACGCGGCCATCCTGCTTGCCATCGTTTTGGGTCTCGGGCCGTTCGCCTCGCACATTCCCCACGCCGTGTTGGCGGGGATACTTTTTAAGGTCGGCATCGATATCGTCGATTGGCCGTATTTGCGCCGGGTGCCGCGCGCGCCGCGCGCCGGGGTGATCCTGATGTTCCTGGTGCTGGGGCTGACGGTGTTCGTCGATCTCATCGTCGCCGTCACCGTCGGCATGATCGCCGCCAGCCTGTTGTTCGTGAAACGGATGTCGGATCTGCAGCTGTCGCACGTGAAGTCGAACCAGGACGGCGATGGCGGCGGCGTGACGTTGACGGCGGCCGAATCGGCGATTCTCGCCCGCCATCCCCGCGATATTCTGTTTTTCGAGCTCGCCGGCGCGCTCAGTTTCGGCGGCGCCAAGGGCCTCACGCGGCGCATCGTCGCCGACGCGGGCGTCAAGGTCTTGGTCCTCGATCTGAGCGGGGTTCTGTTCGTCGATACCAGCGCCTCCCTGGCGCTCGAGGAAATCATCGTGCGCACGAAGGAATCCGGCGCCGCCGTGCTGCTGGTCGGCCTGCGCCCCGACGTCGAAAAAACCCTGCACCGCCTCGGCGTCTTGAGGTTCATCGCGAACGATCATGTCTTCGCCGAGCGCGCGGCGGCCCTCGAGCATGCCGAGCGCACGGTCGCGGATTGGATGCCGGCGGACGCATACCAGCCGCATCATGCCGCAGGTCAAACGCCCGGCCAATTATCCGGCCCATCGCACTGATGGCGCGATGACCGGGCGCATCGACATCATCGAAGGCGACATCGCCACGCTCGACGTCGACGCGATCGTGAACGCCGCCAATGAATCCCTTCTGGGAGGGGGCGGCGTCGACGGCGCGATCCACCGCGCCGCCGGGCCGAAACTTCTCGCCGAGTGCCGGACGCTGGGCGGCTGCCCCACGGGCCGGGCCAAAATCACCAAGGGCTACGATCTGCCGGCGCGTTTCGTCATTCACACGGTCGGGCCGATCTGGCGCGGCGGTAACGACGATGAAGATGGTTTGTTGGCAAGCTGTTACGAGGAGTCGTTGCGGCTCGCCGTCAAGAACGGGATCAAGACCGTTGCCTTCCCCGCGATCAGTACCGGCGTCTACGGCTTTCCTTCCGGTCGCGCCGCGCGCATCGCGCTCGAAACCATCGCCGGCTTTCTGGCGCACACGTCCGGCATCGACAAAGTGTTGCTGTGTTGTTTCGGCAAGGAGTCCGTGCGCGCGCACGAACAGGCGTTCGCGGCGCTCGGCCTTTAGGCAACACCGTCTTTCCGCGGTATTTTCGTGACCGTTTCGCGCTCGCGTTTTCCACAGACCTGGGGGTAACCTTGGTGACATGTTTGTGGAACGATAGAGCCGATCAGGGTTCATCGGATCGCCGTCGATCGGAAACGACGATCCGGAACCCTGTGAATCGGCTTTAAATCGTTGATGTAGATCGGATTCACACGATTGACCGGAGTCACCCGGTGTTTCCGGTCAATCATGATCCGATCTATGGTAAAGTAGGCCTTTAACCCGATGATTAAATTTTAACCGTATTGACCGCCGACATCGCCGTGCCGACTGCCTCATCGAACGCCACGCCCGAACGAAACGAGAAAGCCGGGCAAACGCCCGAACCGGCGGGCGCGATCACGCCGATGATGACGCAGTACCTCGCCATCAAGGACGAGCACCCGGACGCGCTTCTGTTCTACCGCATGGGCGATTTCTACGAGCTGTTCTTCGAGGACGCGGTCAAGGCGGCGCGCGCGCTCGACATCACGCTCACCAAACGGGGCAAGCACGGCGGCGAGGACATCCCGATGTGCGGCGTGCCGGTGCATTCCCACGAAACGTACCTCTCGCGCCTGATCCGCCGAGGCTTCAAGGTCGCGGTCTGCGAGCAGGTCGAAGATCCGGCGGAGGCGAAGAAGCGCGGCGCCAAATCCGTGGTCAAGCGCGAGGTCATCCGCCTGATCACGCCCGGCACCATCACCGAGGACGCGCTTTTGGATGCCCGCCGGCACAACTACCTGGTCGCCCTCGCCGCCGCCCAGGAAGATTTAGGCCTCGCCTGGATCGACGTCTCCACCGGCGCCCTGCTCACCCAGGACCTGCGTGCCGCCGATCTCGGCGCCGCGCTGACCCGCCTCGATCCGGGCGAAATCCTCGTCTCGGAAACCCTGATGGACCGCGCCGCCCTGTTCGAGCCCTTGCGCGACGTGAAGGATATCGTCACGCCCTTGCCGGCGAGCCGTTTCGACAGCGACAACGGCCGCGCCCGCCTGGAAGCCTTGTTCGGCGTCGGCACCCTGCAGGGCTTCGGCGCGTTCGGCCGCGCCGAGATGGCCGCCGCCGGCGCGCTGGTCGATTACGTCGAGCTCACGCAGAAGGGTAAGCTGCCGCGCATCACCCCGCCGCGCCGCATGGCCCAGGAGTCGGTGATGGCGATCGATGCCGCGACCCGGCGCAATTTAGAGCTCACGCAAACCCTCGCCGGCGAGCGCGCGGGCTCGCTCCTCAGCGTCATCGACAAGACCGCGACCGGCGCCGGTGCGCGTCTGCTGGCGGCACGCCTGGCGGCACCCTTGACGGATGTCGATGACATCGACGCGCGGCTCGACGCCGTGCAGTTCTTCGAAGGCGAATCCCGGCTGCGCGAGGACCTGCGCACGGCGCTGCGCCGCTGCCCCGATCTCGAACGGGCGTTATCGCGGCTCAGTTTGGGCCGCGGCGGCCCGCGCGATCTTGCCGGTATCCGCGACGGCCTTGCGCTCGCCCGTGACGTGAAAGCGTTTCTCGGCGGCGGGCAGGGCGGCGGGCAGGGCGGCGGCGTTGCCGGTCTGCCCAAGGTGCTCGCGGCCGACCTCGAGGACTTGGGCGAACACGGCGCACTCATCGAGCGGCTCGGCAACGCGCTCGCTCAAGAGCTGCCCCTGCTCGCCCGCGACGGCGGCTTCATCGCCAAGGGCTTCTTCCCCGAGCTCGATGAGTTCCGCGCGATGCGCGACGAGAGTCGTAAGTTGATCGCCAATCTGCAGAACCGCTACGCCGGCGAGACCGGGATCGGCACGCTGAAAATTCGTCATAACAACGTGCTCGGCTACTTCGTCGAGGTCCCGGCGAAGCAGGCCGAGAAGATGCCGAGCGGCACCGGCGGCGATTTCATTCACCGCCAGACCATGGCGAACGCGGTGCGCTACACCACGGTCGAGCTGTCCGAGCTCGAAGGCAACACCTCCAAGGCCGCCGAGCGGGCGCTCGCGCTCGAGTTGCGCCTGTTCGAGGATCTGGTCGCGGACGTCACCCGCCGCGCCGACAAGATCGCGTGTGCCGCGAGCGCCCTCGCCGCGCTTGACGTCGCCGCCGCGCTCGCCGAACTGGCGGTCGGGCACCGCTATGTCCGACCGGTGCTGGATACGGGCAACGGTTTCGAGATCACGGCCGGGCGCCATCCCGTGGTCGAGGCCGCGCTGGAGCGCCGCCGCGAAACCGCGTTCGTGCCGAACGATTGTTCGTTGGCGGACGAGTCGCGCCTATGGTTGCTCACGGGCCCGAACATGGCGGGCAAGAGCACGTTTTTGCGCCAGAACGCCCTGATCGCGATCCTGGCCCAAATGGGCGCGTTCGTGCCCGCCGAGGCGGCCCGTATCGGCGTCGTGGATCGGCTGTTCTCGCGTGTCGGCGCGGCCGACGATCTGGCGCGCGGCCAGTCGACCTTCATGGTCGAGATGGTCGAGACCGCGGCGATCTTGAACCAAGCCGGGCCGCGCTCGCTGGTGATCCTGGACGAGATCGGCCGCGGCACCGCGACCTTCGACGGCCTGTCCATCGCCTGGGCGGTGGTCGAACACTTACACGAGGTCAATCGCTGCCGGGCCCTGTTCGCGACCCATTATCACGAGCTGACCACGCTGACTTCGAAGCTCAAGGCGTTCAGCTGCCGCACCATGAAGGTCAAGGAGTGGAACGAGGAGATCGTGTTCCTGCACGAAGTGGCGCCGGGCGCCGCCGATCGCTCCTACGGCATTCACGTCGGCAAGCTCGCAGGCCTCCCCGCGGCCGTGATCGCGCGCGCGGAAGAGGTGCTGCGCACAATCGAAAGCGGTGCGCCGTCGTCGTCGATCACCCGGCTCGCCGAGGACCTGCCGCTGTTCGCCGCGACGCCGCACACATCCGGGGCCGCATCCGCGAAGAATGCCCCGCGTGGTCCCTCGCCGCTCGAAGAGGAACTGGCGAAGATTCATCCCGACGAGCTGACGCCGCGCGAAGCCCTCGATCTGATCTACCGCCTCAAGCTGCTCCTCAAGGACGAGAAGGGCTAAGAGGCCGTCAGCCGCCGCGCACTTGTTTCTCCCCGATGAAGCGTTTGAGCAGACGAATCCCGCAGGCATGGCACTCGGGCCCGCCGTGCGACGCGCAATGATCGGCCAGCACCACCGGCTTGATCCCGGCCTCGAACAAATCCACCGCGGTCTTGAGTACGCAGTTGTCGGTGGCGATGCCGCAGAGATGCACCTCTTCGATACCGCCCCTTCTCAGCTCATCGAGCAATTCGGCGCTTGCGGCGGTGTAGGCGGTTTTATCGATCACGCGGGCGTCATGGCGCGGCGTGAAGGCAAGCTCGACGTCGCCGGAGCCCGGCGCGAAGCGCTTCCAGCCCATCAGGCGGCGGTGCATCGAGCCCTCGGGATTGATAAAGCGGGTGGCGATCACGCTCTTGTAGCCGTTCTGCAGCGCCTCGATCCCGGCCGGGATCGCGCGGGTGTGCTCGTTGATGAAGCCGCGTTGCACGTCGATGATCATCAGAAGGCCGGTCATGGCGGGATTATGATTGATCGCCTAAAGTTAATTTATATCCTTCAAAATTATCGTCTTTTTGATATTCAAATCTCTCAAAAATTTGCGTGCGCACTCGCTCTTGCAAATAATCACGTTGCTTTTTCTCGTCCCCAACTTTTTTTAACCACTCTGGCGGTGCTTTAATGAGCGCTTCTGTTAGCAAACTATTTTCGGAAAACGCCTGAATATTAATATAAAAAATATCTTTTAAAGATTTGATGTCGTCATCATCATTAAGGGGATAATATTGAACCAATTTTCCAATTTTTGTTTTATTCAAAAATAAAATTTGTTTATCGGACTTCCTGTTAGATATTCTGAAAATAGGGATCGAGTTCCCCTTGAATTCGTACCAGCCACCAAAATTTTTAAAATCGATTTTTTTTGTTTTGGAGTGCCATGCGGATTTGAAATGCTCTGATCTTTCAAAGAAACGCCAAAAGGAAATATTCGTAGCAAAAATTATAATATCTTCAACTTTTTCGATTTTATTCAAGGCGGATTCAAAATCATTCTGAGGAATTTCTTTGCAGCTTTCTATTATGCTATTAAGCAAAAACGTATCTTCTTCTGCCGCTATATTTCTGCCATAATTCTCTCCCCAGCCTGGAAATGATACATGCCACTCATCAAAGAAAGCAGCCTTATCATCTATAATACTGAGCCCCCATTGCTTTATTTCAGTAGTGGGCTTCTTTCGTGATTTATCTTCATATAGCTGGAGATAGTTTAAAAAAATATTTCGGATTATGGCTTTGTCATAAAAGTTTTTAAGAAAGTCTTCTTTGAATTTTTCAATTTTTGCAGAGCTTATGTTACCCGCTCGGTGCTTTGCAGAAATTTGGTCAGTTGCTTCTTCTTTAAGCCGTTTTAAAAAGGGTATAAGTTTTCTATTGAAGAGTTCGTCCAGCCTTGTCGTATCAAGGCCCGTTTCTACGAAGAGAACCTCATCATTCATTAAGCTGACGGCCTGTTTAATCAAATCATCAATTGAATGCTCAAGACTGCTTAGCTGATAAACGTGTAAGCTGGATAGTTTATAGTTTTCTGCCTGCGCGCACCGGCCTTCTTGGTCTACCGGAAGGCTTTGCAGGGCGCGCACTAACAGCAATAAAAGATACTGTTTGTAGTAGGTTTCATTCCCATGATGTCCTTCCCAAAAATCAAATTTTCTTTTGAAAAGATTTTTTTCAAAATGAAGAGAGACTATTTCATTTAAAGTATGGGGCGTTAGATCGTGCCCAATCCAGTGAGCATCAGAATCTGGCGGCTGTTTGTATTCCCAAAGATATCTTATGAAGGAATAACGTTTCTTAAATAAACAATAGGCCCCTGTGGCGAAAACGATTTCCAAAAGGTTGTTGTATTTAAATTGTGATGAAGCGAACTCTCTAATTTCTTTTTCAATTTGTCGTGCAGTAATCTTTTGCTCTGCACTCAAGTTTTCTTCAATGATATTTTTTAATTCTACAAATTTATCTAGCCATGCCTCTAATTTTTCCCGAGATATTATATCATCTTCCGAATTTGCAATTTCGTTGACTTTCCCCCCAATATCGTATTTTAAATTTAAGCGTTTATATAGATCGAAATTCTGTTGAAGAATATAGCCATACTCCCAAATTTTACCTTTATTGTAATCTGGGATATGAATACCCTCTATAAGATGAGCAACCAGGTCGTTGAATAGGTATGCTTGGTTTTCAGAGACAATATGCCGAATTATAGAAAAAAAATGTCTGTCAAATTGATCAAGGTATGAAATTAAAAAATTGTATTTTTCATCAAAACTATCAAAAACAATATTTGTGTACCAATGTATGGATGCGGCATAAACAGATACATCTTCATGTTTTATCGAAGTTCTAGTGATTCTTCCTAATTGACGCAGAATTTGTTCGATGAATTCATCGTTTTCAGGCTTTGAAGATAAATTTTTAAGTATCGAAATAATATTATAAACACAGTATTTGCTTATTTCTGTGTTGCGCGAATTTATTGCTACTTCGTAAACCCGCATGATCTGATTTATTGGCGCTGTAAAGCCAATTAGATGGCCCTTTTCAAAAAAGTCTTTTCTTCCAATTAACTTTTCGAATTTTTCAGGATCGTTTTGTTGAACTTGAAAAATTTTTTCTACTGAACCTTTAATCTTTTCTAGGCCCTCTAAGACCAAAGTATTTTTTTGTCTTTTGGTCTCATACACCAATATATCTCCAATCCCTTCCAGAGATTGGATCAAGGCGCTCTGTTTTGATTTTGCGCTTTTATTCCGTAGCAACTGAAACATTTTTGTAAAGTTGATCAAGGATGAATCTTGTATCATGCATAAAAAACCTGATTTGCCTTATCACTCGCCAGACCACAAAAGCGATGACGATAAAAAATAAAAGGATAATCAGCGCAGAAATTTTCCAAATGTGGGAACTAACATAATCATGAGCAAAAAATCGCAAGATAACCACGGCGACAATATTTATTAATAAAAATCCTGGAAGATATTTGTTCGCCCAATATTCTTCAAAGGTTCTGATAATAACTTCTGAATTATAACGTTCAGACAGTTTCGAAATTATCTCGATGCTTAATGGAATTAATATTGCAATAGTTACTGCTTCAAATGCGGCGACATCTGATAAAAATTCAGGACTTGGACTTATGTTGTCCAACACACAAAGCCATGGAAAATTGATTAGGTTTCTTAGTAGTGGCTCAAAGGCCGGGCTTAACACAAGAATTAAGCCGGCGACGAGTATCGCGAAGAGAATCTTTTTTGAAATAGATCGTTTTGTGAATGATATAAGAAATTTAAACATTTTGCTTTAGGGGTCAGATTTAAACTAGGCAACTTTTCCAAATATTTGGGTGTATAAAGTACTATAATAAAAAATTTAATACGACCGTGCTGGCTCACTTAAAATAAAATTCCGCCCTAAAAAGCTGATTTAGACACAGGTTGGAATATTGAGCAGCCAATACAGGATATAGCTACTAATAATTATATATCATTTTGATATTAAATAATAATTTCTGCTACACTTGAGACGGGTGGAGCCGTGCTGTCTCATCCCTATATTTGGAGCTAATCTTAATGCTCTGAATTGTTTAAGGATAACCATGACCCGAATCCGCAGGCAGCGCGAGATTATTGACCGCCAGGAGCTGAGCGCCGCGCTCGAAAAGCTCGCGGGCTGGTCGGGGTATGCCGATTCCGTGCGCCCCAAGGTCCTCGAAATTTTCAAGGATACGTTGGACCGCGGCTGGAACGAGATCAAGAAACGTTTCGAGGCCGGCGAAATCAAGGGGCCCGAGACGGTCGCCTCGCATACCTTCCAGATCGATCAGCTGATTCGCGTGATGTACGATTTCACGCTGAAGTACGTTTATCCGGCGGCGAATCCGACCAAGGGCGAGCAGATCGCGATCGCCGCCACCGGCGGCTACGGCCGCGGCGAGCTGTCGCCGTTCTCCGACATCGACCTGATGTTCCTGACGCCCTACAAAACCACCCCGCACACCGAGCAGGTCGTCGAGTTCATGCTTTATTCGTTGTGGGACCTCGGGCTCAAGGTCGGCCACGCCACCCGCTCGATCGACGACGCGGTGCGCCTGGCGCGCGGCGACAAGACGATCTGCACGTCGTTGCTGGAGGCCCGCTGGCTGTGGGGCAGCGAGGAGGTCTTCGAAAAATTCCGCGCGCGT
>JAVJPD010000205.1:0-1987 GCA_040216475.1 Rhodospirillales bacterium | reverse complement strand
GTGCTCCAATTCCTCGGCGACGGCTTCCATCCGCGCGCCCGCAACCGGCGCCTCGAACGTCTCGCGGGTCGTCTCGTGCCAAGGCCGCCCGCTTTTTTGGACCGCGCGCAGGGCCGCGTCGATTTCATCGAGTTCCCGCCGGCTCCAGGTTTCGATCCAAGAACTATCGTTCGCGAAATCCGCCGTCCGCCAGGCGGACCGGTCCGTCACCGGTTCTCTGAGAATGGTCGTCACGAAAGCCCCCGTTTGTGGTCTATTCTTGCGGCATCCCTTGAACGGCCGTGAACGAACGGCCCCGGGAAACGGAATTATGCCACGAATATACGGAAAGGCAAAAACAGGGTTTGGCGCTTATAAAACGCTAAAGAACACCGAACAAATCGTTAAGCCACGTAATGGTGCTTCAACACGTGATGCGAGGGCGCGAACCGCTCGGAATCGGTCAGCTCGGGATTGAACCGGTGGCCCGCCATCTTCTCGCGGCTCTTCAACTCCGCCAGGTTCTTCTCGAGGACATCGATCCGGCGTTGCAGGGTATCGACCAATTGGCTATCGGCGTTCTCGGCGGCGTCCGGGCGCGGCGATATCCGCCGCAGGGCCTCGCCGCCGATGAAGACGGCGACCAACGCCAGCAAAAACCCCGTAAGGCTCAAAACTTCAGCCATGGCATCCTCCTCGGCGCGGCCTCTTTATAAAGCTAAGAAGCCATTAAACCGACGATGAGCCTAAAACGGGATGGTGAAGAAATGGTAAAAGGCGGGTTTTACCGCCCCTCGAAGCGGGGCTTTTGCTTGGCCAGGAAGGCGTCGCGGCCGATCCGGTAATCCTCGGTATCGAAGCAGGCGTAGCCCTCCTCGCGCTCGGCGTCCGTCAGCGGCGCCGGATCGAGCAGCCGCAGGGCGAACTTCTTGTGCCAGCGGTTGACCAACGGCGCCCCTGCGGCGATACGCGCGGCCGTTGCATAAGCCTCCGTCTCGACGTCGCCGTCGGGTACGACCCGGTTCACCAGCCCCATCTCCAAGGCTTTGTCGGCGCCGAACACCCGGCCTTCGAGCAAAATCTCCAAGGCGCGGGCGCGCCCGATCAGGGCCATCAGCATGCGCAGCTCCGCGTGCGCCATCACCAGCCCCAACCGATTGACCGGAATGCCGAAGCGGCCGGACGCGCCGCAGATACGCAGATCGCAACAGGCGGCGACCTCGAGCCCGCCGCCGACGCAAGCCCCCTTGATCATCGCGAGGGTCGGATGGCGGCATTCGGCGACCGCCATCATCGCCGCGGCGACCGTCTCGCCGTATATCTTGGCCTGCTTCGAATCCGCCCGTTCGGTTTCGAACTCCTTGATATCGGCCCCGGCCGCGAACGCCTTGTCGCCGGCGCCGCGCAAGACGACGCAGCGCAAGGTTTCGTCTTCCGACAGGCCTTTCATCGCCGCGCCGAGCGCCGCCCACGTCTCCTTGCCCATGGCGTTGAGCCGCTCGGGCGCGTTCAGGATAACGGTGGCGATATCTTTATCTTTCGAGCGTTCGATGATGACGGAGTCTGCCATATCCCGGCCAATACCGATCAGCGATAAAACAATTCTACCAGGAACATCGGAACCGCCGGGACGTAGGTCACCAGCATCAGCACCGCGAACAGCACGCCGATGAAATAGACGTTCACCTTGGTAACGTCCCAGATATCCGCTTTCGCGACCGAGCACGCCGTCACCAGCACGCTCGCCACCGGCGGGGTTTGCTGGCCGATACCGAGATTGAGCGTCACCACGATGCCGAAGTGAACCGGATCGATCCCGGCGGCCTGCACCAGCGGCATTACGATCGGCACCACCAGGATGATCGCTGCGGCGGAATGCAGAAACAACCCGACCACCAGCAGGAACACGTTGAGAATGCCGAGGATCACGTATTTGTTCTGGGTGAATTCGATGATGCCCTGGGCGATCGTCTGGGGCACTTGGGCTTCCGTCAAGTACTGGCCGATC
>JAVJPD010000204.1:0-5964 GCA_040216475.1 Rhodospirillales bacterium | reverse complement strand
GCGGCGCGCTGACGCCGGCGGATGCGCCCGAGATCGCGCGTCTGATCGGGCCCTACGGTTGGGTGTTGCAGGTGCAGCGCCGCGTGCCGGGCTGGATCGAGGGGCTCGCGCCGAAGCTTGCAAATTTAGCGGCGCCGCTGATTTTCGATCACCTCGGGCGCACCCCGGCTGCCGAGGGCGCGAACGGCCCCGAGTTCAAGGCGATGCTGAAACTGTTCGAGGGCGGTAACGTCTGGATCAAGCTGTCGGGCTTCTATTACACCGCCGAGCGGCCCCATCCCGGTTACGAGGATCTGCGCGAGCGTATCCGTATCCTGGCCGAGGCCCGCCCGGACCGGCTGCTGTGGGGGCTCAACTGGCCGTTCCCGGATTTTCCCGGTCCCGGAGAAGGGGACAGCGCCGACTTTCTCGATCCGCTGCTGCATCTGGTGCCCGACGCGGAGACCCGGACCATGATCCTCGCCGATAATCCGGGCAAATTGTTCGGCTTCGACGCCTGATCCGGGTTGCCGATTTTTGTGCGGCCCGCGCGCGCCGAAACGATGGCATTCGGCCCGTGTTTCGTCTACTATGGGTTGTCGATAATTAACGATATACCGCTTCGGGCTTCGGGCATCCTTTCGTTAACAAGGTTAAGTGTGCGAAACGGCAAGAGGGGCGGTTTATCCGAATAAGAGCCGAACACAACCGGGAGGAAATCATGAATAAGCGGACTTCACTTTTCGTCGCGTCGATCGTCGGCATCGGGGGGCTTGCAATCGCCGCGGCCGGACAGGCAGCGGCGGACACGTTTCCGTCCAAGCCGATCCATTACGTCCTGCATGCCGGCGCGGGCGGCGGCACCGATACGATGGCCCGCACCATCGCGCCAGAGGTCGAAAAGATTCTCGGCCAGAAGGTCGTGGTCGAGAACCGCAAGGGCGGCGGCGGCGCGATACAGATGACGTATGTGACGAAAGCGAAGCCGGACGGATATATCATCGGCTCGACGACCGGCAGCCTCATCGGCCGCATGAACACGGTGCTCAAGAGCCGTTTCAAGATCGACGACTTCGAGTGGACCAGCGGTCTGCTGACCGATGCGTTCGTCTTCGGCGTGCCCGCCGGCAGCAAGGCGAAAACCCTCAAGGACATGATCAAGACGATCAAGAGCAAGCCGGGCACGATCAAGATCGCCGGTTTCGCCGTCGGCGGCGCGCAGTGGGTCGGTTGGAACATCTTCTCCGAAGGCGTCGGCATCAACGCGAACGACGCGATTTGGGTTCCCTACGACAATATGGGCCAGGCGGCGACGGCGACGGTCGGCAAGCACGCGGATTTGACCGTGAACTTCGTGGGACAGACCCTCGATCACAAGCGTGCCGGTAACATACGTTTGCTCGCGATCATGTCGGACAAGCGGGCGGCAACGATCTCCGATGTACCGACGGTGCATGAGGCGGGATTCCCGAAAGTCGACGTCGATTACGTGCAATTCCGCGGCATTGTTATGCCGAAGGGCACGCCGGCCGCGATCCAGGATAAGATCAACGACGCCTTTCAGAAAGCGCTCAAGAGCAAGAGTGTCGTCAAGTGGATGAAGAACTCCTCTCTGGAGCCCATGGGCTATGGGCCCGCGCGGTTCCGGAAGTTCGCCGATAAGTACGACAAGACGACGGCGCGCTGGGTCTCGGGACTTCAATCGACGAAGAAAAAGTAGGCCATTCGATGAACGCGTATCGTTTGGCGGAAACCGCATCGCAATGACGATGACGTCCGAAAACCAGGGAGAGTCCCGAGAGGGGCTCTCCCAGGACGCCGAAACGCAATGGAAGATCGGGCTCGGCCTCGCGGAGCTGGTCGGCGGAATCCTCTTCGCGGCGATCGCCGGTTACTTCCTGATCTCCGCTCAGGATCTTCCGACCTTCAAGTTCAACCCCGCCGATCCGGGTGTCGCGGCATTTCCGAATACCATGGGGCTTGTCCTGCTCGGGTGTTCCCTGGCGCTGGCGGCGATCGGCATCGTTCGCATGCGGCGGAACGGCGCCGCCGATGAGAAGGTCGTCATCGTTCAGCCGTTGAACGTGATTGCGGCGATCGTCCTGACGGTGATTTACGCGCTCGTCATGCCGTATGTGACCTATTACGTGGCCACGGCGGTCTGGGTTCCTCTCTTGCTTTTGCTATCGAGCATTCGAAGCTGGAAGTCGATCGCGATCCTGACGGCTTCACTGATGATTTTCGCTTACCTCGTGTTCGAACTCTTGCTCAACGTTAAGCTGCCATAAGGCGTGTTTTAGGATGATTGAATCTCTCGGCGCCGGCTTCGGCATGGTTTTCAACATGAACGCGGTGACCGCGCTTTTGGTGGGCACCGTCATCGGTTACGTCGTGGGCGCCATCCCCGGCCTGACGTCCAGTATCGCGCTCGCGGTCATCATTCCCTTTACCTTCCATATGGATCCGGTGGCGGCGATCGTCCTGATGATCTCGATCTACATGGCGTCCGAGTACTCTGGAGCCATTCCCGCCATCCTGGCGAACGCGCCGGGCACGCCGGCCGCCGCGCCGACCGCCTTCGACGGATACCCGATGCGCCTAAAGGGAGAAGCGGGCAAGGCCTTGACGCTGTCGATCCTGGGTTCGGGTTTCGGTGCCCTTCTCGGCACGATCCTTCTCATCCTCTCCGCGTTCTGGATCGCCAAGGTCGCGCTCGTGTTCGGCCCGCCGGAATATTTCTCGCTCGCCGTGCTCGGCTTGAGCCTGGTCGGCGTCCTTAGCACCGGCCTGTTCCTGAAAGGCTTCATCGGCCTGTTATTCGGCCTGCTGCTTGCCACCATCGGGCTCGATCCGGTCTCGGGCAATCCGCGCTTCGAGATCACCACGGCCTTCCTCGAGGGCATTCCGCTGCTGCCGGCGCTGATCGGCCTGTTCGCGTTGTCCGAGGTGCTCTACATGCTGGAAACGGCGCACAGGAAGGTGCCGGAGGTGACGGAAGTACCGAAAATCTCGATGTCCTTCGGTTTGTTCCGCGGCATGGGGTTTACTCTTAGTCGCTCGGCGGTCATCGGCTATTTGGTCGGTGTGGTGCCGGGGGCCGGGGCGACCATCGCCGCGTTGACGAGCTACGCCGAAGCCAAACGCTCGTCCAAGAATCCGGAAACCTACGGCACGGGCAATCCGAAAGGCGTCGTCGCCGCCGAAACCGCCAATAACTCCGCCGTGGCCGGGGCGCTTGCGCCCTTGCTGACGCTCGGCATTCCCGGGTCGGCCAGCACCGCCATCATGATCGGCGCCCTGTTGATCCACGGCATCCGCCCGGGGCCGATGCTGTTCGTCGACCAGCCGTATTTTCCCTATGCGATCTTCGCGGCGATGTTATGCGGCATTCCCGTCATGGTGCTGCTGGGTCTGTTCGGCGTCAGGCTTTGGGTCAAGGTCACGTTGATCCCGACCGGCATCCTCGCCGTCGTCATCACCGTAATCTGCGTGCTCGGCGCCTACAGTAACGAAAAAACCATGTATCCGGTTTGGATCATGATCACCTTCGGCATCGCCGGCTACCTGATGCGCAAGGTGGACATCCATCCGGCGCCCGTCGTGTTGGCGCTGGTGTTGGGCGAAATGATGGAGACGAACTTCCGCCGCGCGTTGATCGGCGAGGGCGGCGATCCCATGGTCTTCCTGGCCGCGCCGATTTCGGCGGTGCTGCTGATCCTGTCCGCGTTGGTCGTCTTCGCGCCGACGATCCGTACCCTGTTACAGCGGAAAACGGCCAGGGCGAAAACCGCGGGCGTTGCGGATTGATCGATTGATCGATCCGGCTTCGGCGAGAGGGGAATCCGCTCCTTACCGATAATCGCGGGCAAATGAAGCCCGTGGGGCAGGGATCGCGGCCGCCGAGAATCGCCCGGCTTTTCCACATATTTTTGATTTTCAAGCCTCCTTCTTCGCGCTTAAGTGTGGGATCATTCGCCCATGAGCCACGCCGATTTCGTTCACCTGCGCGTTCATACGGCCTATTCCCTGTCCGAGGGCGCGATCCATATCAAGGATCTGGCGAAGTACTGCCGGGATGAGCGGCTGCCGGCTGTCGCGCTCACGGATACCAATAACTTGTTCGGCGTACTGGAATTCTCCTCGGCCATGAGCGGCAAGGGCGTGCAGCCGATCGTCGGCTGCCAGTTCAGCGTGCGCCGCGAGGAAGCCGCCGGCGGCAGCGGCCACAGCAATGGTCACAGCAGCGGTCATGGCAACGGCGCCGGGAACGGCAACGGTCACGGGCTCGACGTGCATGACGGCGTCGTCGTGCTGGTGCAGAACGAGACCGGCTACGCCAACTTGATGCAGCTCATGCATTGCGCCTACCGGGATACCGAAACCGCGCAGCAGCCGCATGTGACCCTGGATCAATTGGAAGCCCATAACGAGGGTCTGATTCTGCTGACCGGCGGACCCACGGGGCCGTTGGCGCCGCTGCTGGCGGGCGGACAACTGGACGCCGCGCGGGCGCTTGCCGAGCGGCTGGCGGGGGTTTTCCCCGGGCGGCTTTACATGGAACTGCAGCGCCACGGGCTCGAGCTGGAAGAGGCCATCGAGCCGGGGTTGTTGCAACTCGCCTACGATCTCGATATTCCGTTGGTCGCGACCAACGAGGTGTTCTTCGCCACCCGCGAGATGTACGAGGCGCACGACGCGCTGCTCTGCATCGCGCAAGGGGCGTATCTGTCGCAAAGCGAACGCCGCCGGGTCACGCCCGAGCATTATCTGAAAAGCGCCGCCGAGATGCGCGAGCTGTTCGCCGATATCCCGGAAGCCGTGGACAACACCCTCGTCATCGCCAAACGCTGCGCCTACATGGCCGAGTACCGCAAACCGATCCTGCCGCCTTACGATTGCGGCGTGGGGCGTACGGAAGCCGACGAGTTGCGCGCGCAAGCCGCCGCCGGCCTCGATGAGCGTTTGGCGGCACAGGTATTCGCCGAGGGCCTGTCGGCCAAGGAGCGAGACAAGATCGCCAAACCCTATCGCGAACGGCTCGATTACGAACTCGACGTGATCGTCGAAATGGGCTTTCCCGGCTACTTCCTGATCGTCGCCGACTTCATCACCTGGGCGAAAGACCGGGGCATTCCCGTGGGACCGGGGCGCGGCTCGGGCGCGGGCTCGGTGGTCGCCTGGGCGCTCACGATCACCGATCTCGATCCGCTTCGCTTCGGCCTGCTGTTCGAGCGGTTCCTCAATCCCGAGCGGATCTCGATGCCGGACTTCGACGTCGATTTCTGCCAGGACCGGCGCGACGAGGTGATCCATTACGTGCAGGAGAAATACGGCGCCGATCAGGTCGCCCAGATCATCACCTTCGGAAAACTTCAGGCCCGCGCGGTGCTGCGCGACGTCGGGCGGGTGCTGGAAATGCCCTACGGCCAGGTGGACCGCATCTGCAAACTGGTGCCGAACAATCCGGCCAGCCCGGTGACCCTCGATCAGGCCATCAAGGGCGAGCCGTTCCTGCAGCAAATGATCCGGGAGGACCCGTCGGTCGAGAAGCTGGTCGGCATCGCGCGCCAACTCGAGGGACTGTACCGGCATGCCTCGACCCACGCCGCCGGCGTCGTGATCGGCGACCGGGATCTCGACGAGCTGATCCCGCTCTATCGCGATCCGCGCTCGGACATGCTGGTGACAGGCCTCAACATGAAATGGGTCGAGGCGGCGGGGCTGGTCAAGTTCGACTTCCTCGGCCTGAAAACGCTCACGGTTTTGAGCCGCGCGGTCGATTTCGTGCGCGAGCGCGGGATCGAGCTCGATCTCGCGACCCTACCGCTCGACGATCCGGGCGTATTCGAGATGCTGGGCCGGGGCGACACCGTCGGGGTGTTCCAATTGGAAAGCGCCGGCATGCGCGACGTGCTGCGCCAGCTTAAACCCACCACCATCGAGGACATCATCGCCGTGATGCCACTGTACCGCCCGGGGCCGATG
>JAVJPD010000203.1:0-3532 GCA_040216475.1 Rhodospirillales bacterium | reverse complement strand
CTCTTCCGTCCTGCTGAAGCTCAACGAACAACAAGCCGCCAACGCCATCGGCCTGATCGCGACCATGGCCGGCGGCTTGATCGCCTCGAACGGAACCATGTCGAAACCGTTTCATGCCGGTATCGGCGCGATGAACGGCATCCTCGCCGCGCAGCTTGCCGCGCACGGCTTCGAAGCGCGCACCGGTCTCCTCGACGCGCCGAACGGGCTCGCTCCGACCTTCGTGCAGGACGGCGAAACCGCGTTTCCCGATCCGCCCGCCTTTACCGCCGGCGGCCAGCTTAAGCGCAACGCGTTCAAACCATACGCCTGCTGCAAAGGCACTCATCCCACTCTCGATGCCGCGCGCGAGATATACGATCAACTCAAGGCGCGCCCCATCGAAGCCATCGAACTTCGCGTCAACGAGATGCACCAGCGCATCGCCGGAAAGCGCCATCCCGAAACGCCGCTCGACGCCAAATTCAGCACGGCCTACTGCGCCGCCATCGGCCTGAGCGGTTATCAGGGCATGCCCGAAGATTTTTCGAAGGAAAAGATCAACGACCCCACGATCCGGGATCTGGAACGCCGCGTTACCGTCGCCGCCGACGATGCCGTCGGCAAGCATCAGGTGTGCATGACCGTCACCCTCAAGGACGGCGAGAAACTGGTGAAGAACGTCGAGGAAGCGCGCGGCAATCCGGACAATCCGTTTTCATGGGACGATCTCGAGGGCAAATTCCTGGCCTTGACCGAACCGGTCCTCAAGGACGCGGCCGGCCGGCTGCTGCAAACGCTGCGGACCTTCGAGAAACCGGGGCAGTTGAAGAAATTTTCCGATTTCGTCACGTCGCCGCCGGCCGCGCGGGCGGCGGAATAACGCCCGCCCCCCCTAAAGCACACCGTTATTGATCCGGCGCAATTTTCGGATTCGGCGGCGCCCTATAATGAACACCGTCCTTTTTCACGACCGGATCACATCGTCCGCCACATGACGCCATCCGCCGCCGATATGCAATCCGGCCGCCGCCGCGGCCTTCCCGCTGCCGCGATCGTACTCGGATATCTCGGCATCGTTCTGCTTCCGCTGGCGCTTGCCCTTTTTACCGGCCGCGTCGGCCGCGGGTTCCTGAAAGACCTCGGCCATGCTTTCGGCATGATCGCTTATGCCATGATGCTCGCGCAGTTCATGCTCATCGGCAGGTTCGAAGCCCTATCGGGGCGGGTCGGCATCGACGTGCTGATGCGTTTCCATCAGCTGGCGGCACGAACATTGGTCGTATTCATCCTCCTGCACCCTATCCTGATGGCCGGACGCGTCATGGCAAGCGACATCGCGCAGGCGCCCGCTTTCATCGCCGCGCTGCTCCTGGATCCGAAATACGTCAGCGGAGTCGGCGCGCTCGCCATGGTCCTGACGCTGGCCGTCATTTCGATCTGGCGGCGTAATTTTCGTATTCCGTACGAAATTTGGCGCGCGCTGCACGGCCTGCTTGCCCTCGGCATCGCCGGGTCCGGCTGGCATCACGCCACTACCGTCGGGCGTTTCAGCAAGACAAGCCCGCTTGCGGACTATTGGCTGGTTTTATTCGCTATCGCATGCCTCACGCTGCTCTACATCTACTTTCTTAAACCCTTCCTGCAACGGCGCCGGCCTTACCGTGTCGTGAAAAAACGCCGGGCCGGCGAAAAACTCTGGGAGATCACCCTGAGTCCCGATGGCGGTCACGTCTTGGATTATGCAGCGGGGCAGTTCGCCTGGATCAATTTCCGCCGCCTGCCCGTTTCACTGCTCGATCATCCGTTCTCCCTCGCCACCAGCCCGGCGCAAGGCCGAGATCTCTCGTTCATCATCCAGGAAGACGGCGATTTCACCCGCACGATCGGCACCATCGAGGAAGGCCATGTCGCCTATCTCGACGCGCCGCACGGCAACTTCACCCTGGCCGGACGAGACGGCAATGGGATTGCCTTGATCGCCGGCGGCGTCGGCGTCGCACCGATCCTCGGTATTCTGCGCGACCTTCACGCCAAACGCGACCCGCGCCCGATCCGCCTGATCTACGGTGCCCGGCACGAGAACAAGCTGGCCTGCACGGCGGACATCGAGGCGCTCAAACAAACGCTCGATCTTAAAACCTGCTATACGGTCATGGAGCCGTCGGCCTCCTGGAGCGGCGACACGGGAATCATCGATCAGGAAAAAATTCGCGCCTGTTTCGATTTCGCCGATCCCGCGCAAACGCTGTACTTCCTCTGCGGTCCGCCGCGCATGATGGAAAGCATCGAAGCCTGCCTGCTCGGCATGGGCGTGCCCCTGAAACAAATCGTCTACGAGCGCTTCACGTTCGATTGAGAAGGAAACCGGAAAAAGCGATGCGCCAACGCCTGTTCTATCTTGCCTACGCCGGCTTCAACGCGCTTCTGATCGCCGCCGCCTTCGCCTTTGCGCTGTATGCCTCGGGCGGCGCATGGATCGTAAAGGAACGCGGCGGGATTCACCAACAGGAGCGCGGTCAAAACACCAAACCCGGCGGCGAACAACGCCGCCTGCGACGGGGGTGGCAGTAGCCCCTATTCCGCGGCGGTGGCACCGCGCGCGCGGGTTTCCTCGAAGCTCTCGAAGTAGCGGTTGGCGACCGTTTGCTGGGTCTCGTAAATCGAGCCGTGCTTCGGCGGCAACGGCAGCGGCATTCGGATCGGCACCGAGCCGTCCAAGCGCGGTTCGCGGTGCTCGCCGCGCACGATGTTGTTCCGAAACGCCTCGAAATCGCGCAGGCGATCGCCGAGCGGCCACGCATCGGCGGCGAAATAACCGGTGATGAAAAAACGCCGCTCGTTTTGCGTATGGTTGGGCGCCGATGCGTGCACCACGCGCGTGTGGTGTAACGTCAACGTTCCCGCCGGGCCGCCGATGGTTTCGAAGTTCTCGAAATCGAGATCGCAGGCCTTCGGGTTCATGGCGCCGCAAAAATAGCCGTCGGCGTGATGGTCGTAGGCATCCCGCTTATGAGTGCCGGGCAGGCCGATCATGGCGCCGTTTTCGTAATACGCATCGTCCATGTAGATACCGATGGCGAGTCCGTCGTCATTGGTGTGCGGAAAAAACGCCCAGTCCTGATGCCATTCGACCGCGAAACCGTGCCCCGGCGTCTTGAAGTTGATCTTGCCGTTAAAGATTCGGATATCCGGACCAATCAGTTGCTCGACCGCATCGAGAATGAACGGCTCGCGCACGAGCTTGTGAAAAAACGGCCAGTGCTCGTAGGGCTTTTTCAAACGGCGGACCTTGGGATGCGCGGCACTGTGGGAGTCATCGAGATCGTAACGCTCGTCGCTTTGCGACAACGCCGCCGATTGCGCGACCAGCTCGTTGGTCAACCGCTGCATTTCGGCCAACGTCTCTGTCGGCACCGCGCCCGGAAGAGCGACATACCCTTTCTCGCGGTATTCGTCGATTTGGGATTTGTTCAGACTCTGCGTCATTTTTCGCCTCCGCTTTTTCGGCGATTATAGCGTGTCCTCAACGAGCCGCGACAGTAAAAGAAAG
>JAVJPD010000202.1:0-9426 GCA_040216475.1 Rhodospirillales bacterium | reverse complement strand
CCCCGCGCCGCCGAACAGGAAGTCGTCGCCGTCGTCGCCGAAGAGAACGTCGTCGCCGCCGTTGCCGACAAGCACATCGTCGTTTATGCCGCCGTATATTTCGTCTTCACTGTCGGTGCCGGCGATGGCGAGGCTGTCGGTTTCCGCGCTGCCGTCGAAGGTGAAAACGCCCCCGGATTCGGTGAAGTCGGAAAACACCCTCACGATATCGTCTTGGTTGCCGTCGTCGTCGAGGTCGAAGACGATATAGCTCAGCGCGCTGCCGTCGACATGATCGACGACGGTCGTCGTGTAATCGATGTCGTTGATGTCGTCGTGAACGGTGAAGATCAGATTGCCGGAGTCGACGTCGAGCAGGGCGCCTTGAATCTCGTAATCGTCGCTGAATTCGAGGGTGTCGTCGCCGTCGCCCGCATGGATCGTGTCGTTGCCGGCGGAGGCGTGATAGGTGTCGTCGCCGGTGCCGCCGACCAGTACGTCGTTGCCGTCGCCGCCGTCGAGTTGATCGTCGCCGGTGCCGCCGGACAGAAAATCGTTGCCGTCGTCGCCGTTCAGCGTGTCGTCGCCGCCTTGGCCGTACAAGGCGTCTTCGCCGGCGCCGCCGTCGAGGGTGTCGCCCTGGTTGCCGCCGAACAGGGTGTCGTTGCCGGCCTCGCCGGAAATGACATCGGCCCCGTCGAGGCCGTAGACGATGTCGTTGCCGCCGCCGGCGCTGATCGAACTTGACGAGAAATCGCCGATCAACACGTCGTCGCCCGCGGTGATGGTGCCCGAGCCGAAGGCATCCTTCGCCGTCGCAACGGCGGAGATGAACAGGCCGCTGTCGAAGTTGGAATCGGACGTGTCGGAGACCACGATGTCGATCTGGTGGGTGCCGGTGCTCAGCGGCACGGCAAAGGAGTTGAACGGCGTCAGGCCGTCGAAGCCGGTACTCAGCGCGTTGCCGGTGTTATCGGTGAAGAAGCTCTCGTTGGAGCCGTCGACGAAACGCACCGGCGAGCCGTCGTCGAAGGTGAGATAATTAGTGCCGTCCACGACCACGGCGGCGATGTCGGTGATGGATTGATTGTCGAACTCCTCGCTGCCGAACATCCAGTCGAACACCAGGCCGGCGATGTCGGAATCGGTCACGGTGAACTGAAACGAGAGCACGGTCGCGTCCGTGGTCGATACGCCGAGGTCGCTCAACACGCCCGCCAAGCCGGTGTCGATCACGCCCTGACCCGAGGCGAGGCTGCCGGTATTGCCGCTGTTATTGGGGCCTTCAAGGTATTCGTCGATCACGCTGCCGCTGGCGAGCAGGATGCCGGGCGTGTCGAGGGCGTGCGGCTGGCCGTGGACGGTGCCGAAATCGAGGCTGTCGAACGTCGCGGCCGACGGGTTGCTGCTGCCTTGAAACGATTCCGAATTCGCGAGGATCGATAGGCCCGAACCGAGCACGTTCGAGAACACCGAGTCGGCCAGTACTTCCGGATCGGCGGTGGCGCCCTCCGCGCCGGAATCGGCGACGGTGAAGGCGGTATTGCCGGTGCCGCTGAGCCCCGTGTTGTCGACGACGGTGACGCCGAGGTTGATGTCGCCCGAGAAGTCGTCGGCGGGCGTGTACAAAAACGTATTGTTGCCGGTTGAACTGATGCTGCCGCCCTGCAGACCGGAAAAGAAGAACGAGAACGAACTGCTGTCGGTGTCTTGAATCGACAGTGAAATCTGCACCGTGCCGTTTTCGTTCGTCGTCGTCGAAATGCCCGTGATGTCGGGCGCGTCCGCCGGTGGCGGCGGCGGCGGCGGTGGCGGCGGCGGCGGCGGTGGCGGAGGCGCAGGTGGCGGCGCTGGCGGCGCAAGGATATCGCCCGGCGGCGGTGGAGGCGGTGGAGGCGGTGGTGGCGGCGGCGGCGGCGGAGGTGGAGGTGATGTTTCGCCGCCTTCGCCGCCTTGTCCTTCGCCGCCTTGTCCTTCTCCGCCTTGTCCTTCTCCGCCTTGTCCTTCGCCGCCTTGTCCTTCGCCGCCTTGTCCTTCGCCGCCTTGTGCTTCGCCGCCCTGGCCTTCACCGCCCTGGCCTTCACCGCCCTGGCCTTCACCCCCTCGGCCCTGGCCGCCTTGTCCTTCGCCGCCCTGGCCGCCTTGCCCTTCGCCGCCCTGGTTCCCTTGCTGGCCCTGCTGACCGGGCGGCGATGTCGGTTGCGGCGGGCGGGCCTGTAGCGCGGCGCCGAAGGTCTGGTTGAACTGCGCCGCCGTCATCTGGAACGGCTGGCTCGGCGGCGCGCCGATGCTGGCGATCTGCGAGCCCTGGAACGGCTGGTTCAGCACGACGACGCCGGCGGAATTGGTCACCGTGATTTCGCCCAAGCCGCCGCCCGCGTCGGGCTTGATGACCACGGTCAGCACCTGGCCGTCGGGCAGATTGATGGCGCCGTCGGTGCCGCGGATGCCGATGGTGGCAACCGGCGAATTCAGCACCATCGCATCGGGCTGCGACTTGGCGATCTGGCCCGAGACGAACGAGAACACGCCCTTGGCCACCGAGAACGCGAGCTTGCCTTCGTTGGTGGAGGCATCGAACACCATCTCGTCGAGTACCATGCGGGCGTCCTGGGTCATCGAGAACGTGGTGTTGTCGATGAACACCAGGCCGAGGGCGCCGTCGCCCTGGGTCTCGACGGTGTCGCCCTGGAACACGGGATCGCCTTGCTGCAGCGTGACCTTGGTGCCGTCGGCGCGTGTCGCGGTGGCCTCGCCCTTGATGGTCTCGACCTTGCCGATCGGCTGCGCCGTCGCCGCGCCGGGGGCCGCCTGCGCGTATTGTCCCGGCGCCAGCGGGCCGGCCAGGCTTGCGGCCCACGGGCCGGTGATGATCATGGCGCCGTCGGCGCTCATCAGATCGGGCGGCGTTTCGAAGGCGAAGAAGTTTTTAACGAGGATCTGTTGGCCGTCGGGGCTTCTCAGCAGCAGGTCGGGCCCCTGGCGCGCGAACGCGGCGGATTGCAGGCTGAACCCTTCGGGAAGGGAAACGGCGTGCCCCGGATGCGCCTCAAGCACGGCGACATCGCCGCCGTGGCTCATGTTTTGTGATGATCCGGCACCCCCACCGGAATCAGCGAAACTCATAAAAAAAGGCCCCCACTCTCCAAGGCCCCGTCAAGCACGTGAACGCATTGAAGCTATGCGCTTATGTTTATGATTCGATTCGCGCGTAGTTTACACAAAAGTATAGGCAGCGCCCAGGGAATTCGTGGGCGTTTCCGGCCTTGTATTTCAAGAGCTTACCCGTTGAGCCGAGGCCGGGTTCCGGGGCGGCGGCGCTTGGTCGTGTCCCGCGCCGGTTATCGTTGAGTATTCCGAGGGTTGGAGTAGCGCCGGATACTGAAATACTGTATACCGGAGGCCGATTTCAAAGGCCGCGCCGCCCGGGCGAAAAACCGGGTGTAGGATGCGGTCGAATTTATTAGGAATGAACCTCATAAGAGGTTCGTAAAAGGGACCAAAAGGGAGGATTTCCATGGCGCCGTCCGCTGCCGACCAACATAAAAATCCGAAAAGCGATATCGATATCGCCCGCGCCGCCAACATGCACCCCATCCTCGACGTGGCGAAGGACAAGCTCGGCATCCCGGCGGAGAAGCTCGATCCGTACGGCCATTACAAGGCCAAGGTGTCGCTCGACTACATCGACTCGGTGAAGAAGAACAAGGACGGCAAGCTGATCCTCGTCACCGCGATTACGCCGACGCCGGCGGGCGAGGGCAAGACGACGACCACGGTCGGCCTCGGCGACGGGCTGAACATGATCGGCAAGAAGGCGATGTTCTGTTTGCGCGAGCCGTCCCTCGGGCCCAGCTTCGGCATGAAGGGGGGTGCTGCCGGCGGCGGCTACGCGCAAGTTGTGCCGATGACCGACATCAACCTGCACTTCACCGGCGACATGCACGCCATCGGCGCGGCCAACAACCTGCTCGCCGCCATGGTCGACAATCACATCTATTGGGGCAACGCGAGCCAATTGGACGCGCGCCGCGTCACCTGGCGTCGCGTCGTCGACATGAACGACCGCGCGCTGCGCAACATCGTCAATTCCCTCGGCGGCGTCGCCAACGGTTTTCCGCGCGAGGACAACTTCGATATTACGGTCGCGTCCGAGGTGATGGCGATCTTCTGCCTGGCGACCGATCTCGCCGATTTGCAACGGCGCTTGGGCAACATCGTGGTCGGCTTCACCCGCGAGCGCAAGCCGGTGAAGGCGAGCGAGATCAAGGCGAGCGGGGCGATGACCGCGCTCTTGAAAGACGCGCTGTCGCCGAATTTGGTGCAGACGCTCGAGAACAATCCGGCGTTCGTGCACGGCGGGCCGTTCGCCAACATCGCGCACGGCTGCAACACCGTGCTGGCGACCAAGACCGCGTTGAAACTGTGCGATTACGTCGTGACCGAAGCGGGCTTCGGTGCCGATCTCGGCGCGGAGAAGTTCCTCGACATCAAGTGCCGCAAGTCGGGCCTCAGCCCGGACTGCGTCGTCTTGGTCGCGACCATTAGAGCTTTGAAAATGCACGGCGGCGTGGCGAAAGACGATCTCAAGAAGGAAAATCTCAAGGCCATCGAAACCGGCGGCAAGGAGAACATCACGCGCCACATCGAGAACCTGAAGGGCTATGGCCTGCCGGTGGTGGTGGCGATCAACAAGTTCAGCGCCGATACCGAGGCCGAAGTGAAGCTGGTTCAGAAAATCTGCGCCGATCTCGGCGTCAAGGCCGTGGAGGCCGATCACTGGGCGGCGGGCAGCGACGGCACCGAGGATTTGGCGCGGGCGGTGGTCGCGACCATCGATGGCGAAAAAGCGAACTTCAAATTCCTCTATCCCGACGATATGCCCCTGGTCGATAAGGTCCGCACGGTGGCGCAGAAGATCTACCGCGCCGACGACATCAGCGTGCCGGGCCCCATCGCCGCGCGTTTCAAGGAACTGGAGGAACTCGGCTACGGCAACTATCCGGTCTGCATCGCGAAAACCCAGTACAGCTTCTCGACCGATCCGGGACTCAAGGGCGCGCCGACGGGGCACACGATTCCGGTGCGCGAGGTGCGTCTCTCGGGCGGCGCGGAATTCGTGGTCGTGGTGTGCGGCGATATCATGACCATGCCGGGTCTGCCGCGCGTGCCGTCGGCGGAAGCCATCGGCGTCGACGAAAACGGCGAGATCGTCGGGCTGTTTTAGAGGCCTTTTTCAGAAAAGCGCCTCGCCGCTTTTCCGAGCATGAATTGAGACAGAAAGCCGGTACATCGATGGTGCGCCGGCTTTTCTGTATGCTAGGCTGTGCGTAATAGGGAGGATGCAAAAAAATGAGCACGAAAATCGACAAAGTCGAGGCCATCGCGATTGAGGTGCCGTTGCCGAAGCCGTTCGCGGGCTCGACGTATACCGTTCCCACGCGCAACACGATTATCACCCGCATTCATACCGCCGGCGGGTTGGTCAGCGAGGTCTTCAACGGCGACAACCGCAAGTGCGGCCCCGATGTCGTGCGCATCATTCACGAGCAGATTGCGCCGCTGATCGTGGGCATGGATGCGCTCGATCACGAAGCCGTCTGGGCCAAGGCGTTTCAAATCACCAAACCGCAGGGGGATCGCAAATATCCGATGGAGGCGCTCGCCTGCGTCGATACCGCCGTATGGGACATCAAGGGCAAGGCCTTTGGCGTGAGCGTGAACAAGCTGATGGGCGGCTACCGCCAACGCATCCCGATCACCGCGACCGGCGGTTACTATCAGGAAGGCCGCACCGTCGACAGTTACGGCGATGAGATGAAATGGCTGATTTCCGTCGGCATGGCGGGGGTGAAGTTCAAGGTCGGCGGTCTGTCGCCGCAAGAGGATTACGAGCGCGTCGCCTCGGCGCGGGCCGGTGCCGGGCCGGTGTTCATTATCGGCTGCGACGCCAACCAGGGCTGGAGCGTCGATGACGCGGCGGCGTTCGCCGAGCTGGTCGAACCGCTCAATATTACCTGGTTCGAGGAACCGTGCCATTGGCAGGACGACGTGCGCGCGATGGCGGAACTGCGCAAGCGCATTTCCATTCCGATCAACGCGGGCCAGAGCGAGATCACCAGCTGGGGCGTTCGGCGGCTGCTCGATGCGGGCGCGGTCGATATCGTGAATTTCGATATGTCGCACGGCGGCGGGCCGACCGAATGGCTGCGCGCGGCGACGATGTGCGGCTCCCTCGGCGTGAAGATGCTGCATCACGAGGAAACCCACCTGGCCGTGCACGCGCTCTCGGCGGTGCCGCACGGGCTTTATCTCGATTGTTTCCCCGATCCCGAGCGCGATCCGATCTGGGATCGCATGATCGTGAACAAGCCGAAGGTGGCGGACGGCTGGATCGACGTGCCGCAAGGCCCCGGTTTCGATATCCAACTCGATTGGGACATGGTGAAGAAGTACCGGTTGGGCTAGCTGGGCTTGCATTTCCGCCGGACGCCGCCCATCTCTGCGTAGTGACAGTCGGCCCGGTTTCCTGTTAGCCTCCGTGTCGGAGGGAGAGCGTTCGCAAGGGAGCGCCGTTCACAAGGGCTTCGGCAGCGTGAGCGGTGGCTTTTTCCCATTTTGCCTTCCCGAAATGTCGAACCTGACTGGTTACTGTAAACGGACCCTGATATCTTCATGAAATCCTCGAAAAATCTGCCAGCCGTAATTCCGGCCCGGCCAAAACGTCCCGGCGACGCATACGTCCTCAATGATGCCATTCCCTTCGTGATTGCCCATCTCGTCTGTTTCGCCGCGATCTGGACCGGCGTCCACCTCGTGGATATTTTCATCGCCGTCGCGCTTTATGTCGTGCGCATGTTCGGCATCACCGCGGGGTTCCATCGTTACTTCGCGCACCGCGGCTACAAGACGAGCCGGGTGTTCGGATTCATCCTCGCGTTCCTGGGGCAAACGTCGGCGCAAAGCGGCGTGCTGTGGTGGGCGGGCAATCACCGTCATCACCATCGCTATTCCGACACCGACGAGGACGTGCATTCGCCGGTCAAGCGCGGCTTTTGGTTCGCGCACGTCGGCTGGATCTTCACCGAGCGCTATCAGAAAACCGACATGGAGCTGATTCCGGACTTCGCCAAGTATCCGGAACTGGTGTGGCTGGACCGGCATCCGTTCCTGCCGGCGGTGATTTTAGCGGCGGTCGTGTTGGCGTGTGCCGGCTGGTCGGGGCTCGTGGTCGGCTTCTTCTGGTCGACGGTCGCCTTGTGGCACGGCACCTTCGCGATCAACTCGCTGGCGCACGTGCTCGGGCGCAAGCGTTATCTCACGGGCGACGAATCGCGCAACAACTGGTGGCTGGCGATCCTCACGCTCGGCGAGGGCTGGCACAACAACCATCACCATTTCCAAAGCGCCGCCTGCCAGGGCTTCCGCTGGTACGAGGTCGATATCAGCTATTACGCGCTGCGCGCGCTCGCCGCCGTCGGGATCGTGTGGGATTTGCGCAAGCCCCCGGCCTCCGTGGTGCGCAACGAACAGCGCCTCGGGCGCAACGTGGTCGAGAAGGCCGCCGGCGAACTGGCGGCGAGTTTTACCCTGGAACCCATCGTCGCCGAATTGCGCGCGTCGCTCGATACCCTGCAGGAGGATTGGGCGGCGAAGACGGAAGCCTGGCGGCTTCAGTTCGACGAGAAGATCGAGACCGTCCGCCACGATCTCGAGGAATTATTGAACGGTATTCACCTGCCGGCGATGCCGACGGTGGCGGATTTACGCGAGCGCGCGAGCGCCATGTTCGTCGGCAACCCGTCGGCCAACGACATCGTGGAGCGCGCCCGGCAAATCCTGCTCGAAAACCTGTGCCTGGAACTGACCCGGCAACCGATACCGGTGAAGGTTTCGCCGGAGCGCCGGTACTAACCCTCGATCTGCCGTTCGATCTTGGGAAAACGCCGGTACAGCGTGATGCCGCGCGCCACCATCAGCACCGAGAATGCCAGCCACAGGCCGTGGTTGCCGAGGAACGGCACGCATAAAATCAGCGCGCCGATATAGATCAACACGGATTGAAACATGGCGTTGCGCATGTCCGCCGAGCGGGTCGCGCCGACGAAGAAACCGTCGAGCTGATAGCTTGCGACCGAGATCAGCGGCGTGATCACCATCCACGGCAGATACTCGCGGGTGGCGGCGCGCACGTCGGGCACGCTGGTGATGAGGTCGATGAAGAACGCGCCGGTGAGGGCGAACAAAACGCTGTAGCCGGCGGCGAAGCAGAACGCCCAGAAATTCGTGGTGCGCACGGCGGCTTTCAGATGCTCGCGGCTTTTCGCGCCGACGGCCTCGCCGACCAGCGAACTCGAAGAATGCGAGAAGCCGTCGATGCCCGCCGACATCACGTGCTGGAACACCATGAGGATGGCGTTCGCCGCCAGCACCACGTCGCCGAGGCGCGCCCCCAGTGCGGTGAACATGAACATCGCGCCGTTCAGGCATATCGAGCGCAGGAAGATATCGCGGTTGATCGACAGCAGATGCCGGAAGGCCGTTTTGTCCAACAGGCGTTCGCGCCGCCAGGCGCCCTCGACGACTTTCAGCGTGCGCAAACACATCAGGATACCGAGCAACAGCGTCACGTATTGCGCGATGACGGTCGCCCAGGCGACGCCGCCGACGCCGAGATCGAGGCCGATCACGAACCACAGGTCGAGCACCACGTTCAGGATGTTCATGAGCAGATACAGCATCATGCTGGCGCGGGTGTTCTGCGCGCCGATCAGCCAGCCGATGACGGCGATGTTGATCAAAGCGGCGGGCGCCGCCCAGATGCGGATATCGAAATAATGCCGCGCGAGCGGTTCGACGTCGGCGCTGGCGCCGATCAGGGAAAAGACCACCGTGCGCAGCGGCACCTGAAGAACGATGAACAGCAAGCCGAGGGCGGCGCCGAGCAGCACGGCACGGAGCAGCACGGCGCGGAACTCGTCGCCGTCGCCGCGGCCGAAGGCTTGCGAGGATAGCCCGACCGTCGCCATGCGCAGGAACGTGGTGCCGGCATAAAACGTGGTGAAGATCACCGCGCCGACGGAGACCGCGCCGATGTATTCCGGCCCGGGCAGGTGGCCGACCACGGCGGTATCGACCGCGCCCAGCATCGGGATCGAAAGGTTGGAGACGATCAGCGGCCCCGCCAGGCGCCAGACCCGGCGGTTCCAGTCGATCGCGTGCGCGGGTTGCGGTTCGGCCAACGGCGTTATCCTAAAATGACGCCACTTTGGCTTCGCGCTCCTTGATTTTCTCGAAACGGTTGACCACGTTGCGCGCCCGGTTCACCACCGGAATATCGACCATGATGCCGTCGATGGTGATCGCGCCCAACCCCTTGGCATGGGCCTCGTCATAGGCCGCGATCATCTTACGCGCCTTCTCGACCTCCGCGTCGGAGGGCCGATG
>JAVJPD010000201.1:0-2384 GCA_040216475.1 Rhodospirillales bacterium | reverse complement strand
CAAGATCCCGGTCCGCCAAGGACTGAAGCTCTGCTTCATCATGGCCGGACTCTCGATTGTCCCGCTCGTGCCGTTGACCTATCTGTGGTGGCGCCTCCTCGGCGTCTTCGGCTAATTCCCCGTCGGCTGATTCCCCGGTTCGTTCTTCGATTTCCCTATTTATTAATGCTTGGTAAGCATGGAAAATCAGTAGCCATGCGCAAAAAACATTGCTGCTCCGCAAAATAGTTTCTGGTACGCAACGGAAATCCAACTATTTAAGCCCCGTGAACAAAAACACACATGACAAGAAAATTCGTACAAGGACTTAAAAGATGGAAGCCATACTTCACCGCCCAAACCGGTTGCACCCCGGGTTCCCGTTCACCACGATTTGGAACGGATTCAAAGGCTTTTTCACGGTCGTCAACCGCGCCCTTGAAGCCCAACGCCTGTATACCCGCATGAGCAGCCTCAGCCCGGCCCAATTGGAGCGCCTCGGCTTGAAACGCGACGACCTGCCTCAGTTTGTCGCAAAGAAATACTTTTAATACAGAGGCTTAAGACACTATCATCATACGCGTTATGAACAGGTCTCCGGCGTGACCCGCCGGAATCCTGCCATAACGATATGATTGCGACTCGCGGCTCGATCCTGAATGCCGCTAACCCCCGGAAACCCGCCCGTTTTTCATAAAAAAGCCGCCCGGCTCATTACGCTTCAGGGAAGCCGGCTGTTTTCCGCCGATTTCATATGCTGAAATCAGCGCAATGCTGCATTGCAAAATTGTCCGTTTTGCGCCGCACTGTTTGTAATAATATTTCTCTTAATTGGGAGGCGAAGGAAAGAGGGTACTACGACAACCATTTGATGCAGGAGATACGATTATGGCCAGCATTACCCAGCACGCCCCCGCCTACGCGCCGACCCCTTCGCGCTTAAAATCCGCTCTGACGAAAATCGATCAATTCTTCACTCATATGGCCGTGGCCATTTCGGCGGCCCAAGAGATCAAGGCATTGATGAACCTGTCGGACGCCGGCTTGGCCCGTAAAGGCCTCAAGCGCACCGATATTCCGCACTACGTTAACAAGAAATACTTTCTTCGCTAACTCACTCTGAAGCGTCCCGCGATGCGATGAGGGGCTCCGGCCCTTCATCGCAAAGCGGAAACGGCTTTACCCGAACGGGTTTTCAGAGATCGAGTTTCGGCGCGACCGACGTCGCCGCCGGTTTCCAGGCCTTCGGGCCGGCCCGCTCGTACTGCGGCGGGTAGTCGATATCCGCGCCCAGCGCGACGGCCGCATGATAGGGCCAGCGCGGATTAAACAGAATGCCGCGCGCCAACGCGACCATATCCACCTTGCCGCTCGAAACGGCGTCTTCCGCCTGATGCGCGTCGACGATCATGCCGACGCTCGCGGTCGTAATTCCCGATTTCTTCTTCACCACCTCGGCGAACGGCATCTGATAGCCGGGCACGGCCTTGATCGGCGCCTTCGGATCGACGCCGCCGCCCGACACGACCATCAGATCGAACCCGATCCCCTTGAGTTCCCCGGCCAACACGGCAGCATCGTCGGCCGTCCAGCCGCCCTCGACGAAGTCCGAGCCGTTGACCTTGATTCCGAGCGGCTTGGTTTTCGGCCAGACCGCGCGCACCGCCTCGGCGGTTTCGAGCGCAAATCTCATGCGGTTTTCGAGCGAGCCGCCGTAGTCGTCGCCGCGCTTGTTGCTGAGCGGCGAAAGAAAACTGCTCATGAGATAGCCGTGCGCGCCGTGCAGTTCGAGATAATCCAAATCGAGCCGTACGGCCCGCTTCGCCGCGGCAACGAAATCGTCCTTGATGCGCGCGATCTCGTCCTTGGTGAGCGCATGCGGCACCGGCCACCCATCGCTTAACGGAATCGGTGACGGCGCTACCGTCTGCCACGCCCCCTTGTCCTCGGTGAGAAAGCTGCGGCCTTCCCACGGCCGTTCGGTCGAAGCCTTGCGCCCGGCATGGCCGATCTGAATCCCGAGCGCGCAATGGCTGACCGCGCGCACCAGCTTGACGACCTTTGCGATGGACGCCTCGTTCGCATCGGAATAGAGCCCGGTGCAGTTTTGCGTGATCCGCCCGGCAGGATTGACGGCGGTCGCCTCGATCGTCACCAGCCCGGCGCCCGACAGCGCCATCGACGGCAGGTGCGCCATGTGCCAATCGGTCATGGAGCCGTCATCGGCGCTGTATTGGCACATCGGCGACACGATGATGCGGTTCGGAACCTCGAGAGGGCCGATCCTGATCGGCGAAAACAGTTTGCTGCTCATCGTCCGGTCCCTCTTCATCGGGGTTGTCTACTAGAGATGTACCATCCCCACGCTCAAGCCGCCGTCCACGTAGATCACCTGCCCCGTGACG
>JAVJPD010000200.1:0-13116 GCA_040216475.1 Rhodospirillales bacterium | reverse complement strand
AATTGGTTGAGGGTCTGCTCGCGCTCGTCGTTGCCGCCGCCGAGACCGGCGCCGCGGTGACGGCCGACCGCGTCCAATTCGTCGATGAAGATGATGCACGGCGCGTTCTTCTTCGCCTGATCGAACATGTCGCGCACCCGCGAGGCGCCGACGCCGACGAACATCTCGACGAAGTCGGAACCGGAGATGGTGAAGAACGGCACATTGGCCTCGCCCGCGATCGCGCGCGCCAGCAGCGTCTTGCCGGTGCCCGGCGGGCCGACGAGCAAGCAGCCTTTCGGAATCTTGCCGCCGAGGCGCTGGAACTTTTGCGGGTCTTTCAGAAACTCGACGATTTCCTCGAGCTCCTGCTTGGCCTCATCGACACCGGCGACGTCCTCGAACGTCACCCGGCCGGTTTTTTCCGTGAGCAATCTTGCCCGCGACTTGCCGAAGCCCATGGCCTTGCCGCCGCCCGATTGCATCTGGCGCATGAAGAATATCCAAACGCCGATCAGCAGCAGCATCGGGAACCAGGAAATGAGAATTCCCCAAAGCGTCGGCGAGCCGTCGTCGGAGGGCTGCGCGGTGATGCGCACGCCCCGCTGGGTCAGCTTGTTGATCAGGTTGGGATCGTTCGGCGCATAGGTGCCGAAGCGGCGGCCGTCCCGGTAATGGCCGCTGATGTTGTCGCCCTTGATGGTGACGTCGCGAATCTGGCCGCTTTCGACCTGAGCCAGAAAATCGGAGAACGCCAGGGTATCCTGCTGGGTGCGGTGAGAGGCCCCCTGAAACAGGTTGAACAGCGCAAAAACCAACAGGGCGATGATCACCCACAGCGCCAGATTCCGACCAAAATTCACGTTATCTATCCTTCCCTCGTCAAATGGGGGGCCCAGTCATGCACGACGCCGCCTGCTTCAGGCCCTTGATCCCACCCATTCAGGGAAACACCGAAACCCAGCGATCTCCGCTTATTAGAAATAGTATATCCTTCTACACTTGCAATATAAAACCCACAAAGCCGCGATCACCCAGGGCATTGCGGGGATTGAAGCGGGCCTGGCCGAAATCGGGCCCGAAAGCCGCCAAATCCTCGCGTAAAAAGCCCATTTGCGGGACGAACGCCACGCCGGTGCCGTCATAAAAGGCCGGTAACGCCGCCCGGGCCGGTGCCGGCAGGCGCCGTTCCCTTAAAACCGGCCGTTCGCACATCAGATCGCGCCAACCGGCCTCGCCCAAGGACGACAGCATAAGCCGCTCTCGCGCCGCCGCCACGGCTCCCGCCGAGGCCTCGACGACGAAGCGATTGTCCCACAAAACCGACCTGCCCGGGCGCAACGCGACGGGCTCGGGCAGATTCCGCGCTTCGCGGAAAACCGACAGAAGATCGTTTTTGATCGTCAGGCGGCAATGTCCCAACGTCCGTCCGTTGCCGAGGCGCTTTTCCTTCAGGGCGGCATGAACCGCCTCCAGGCGATCGAGGCGCGGCGCGAAAGCCCGCCCGCCGATGCACCGGATGACCCGCGCCAACGCCCGCAGCGAAATCTCATCGGCGGCGCGGCGCAGCGCCGTAACGTCGAGGCGCGCGAACCCGGCCGGATCGAGCGAGCAGCACCGCGCCAACAACACGGCGGCATCATGCTCGAGCACGACGCGCGCCTGCGCGCATCGGCCCGCCAGGGCCGTCAGATTGCCGGCGGAGAGCTTTTCCGCGCCGCCGTCCTTCATGACGCTACGCAATCGGGTACGCGCATAGGCCGGATCGGTATTGCTGGGATCGTCGATCCAATCCTGCCCGCGTTCCGTTAAAAACGTTTCCAGACGGCCGCGCGGAACATCCAGCAACGGCCGCAGCAACCGGACCTCGGAATACTCCATGACCGCGGACATCCCCGCAAGGCCGTCGAGGCCGCTGTTGCGTTGCAGGCGCAGCAGAACCGTCTCCGCCTGATCCTCGCGATGGTGGGCCGTCAATAAATGCAGGACGCCATGTCTCCCGCACCAATCGCGCATCAGCCGGTAGCGCGCCTCCCGGGCGGCCGCCTGCACACCCGCCGCCGGTTTCGGCGCCTCCCAAACCAGGATCTCATGCGCGATGCCGTATGCCGCGAGCCAGCTACGCACCCGGTCCGCTTCGCGTGCGGACTCCGCGCGCAGCCGGTGATCGACCGTCAGCGCCGTAACCGAACCGCCCGCGGCCCGCGCCCACACGTGCGCGAGCAGGCACAGGGCCATGCTGTCGCGCCCTCCCGATACGGCGACGGCGACATGCGGCGCGCGCTCGAACGGCCCGAGACGGGCCATCGTCCGCGAGAATTCCTGCGCGGAAAACGGGGGCATCATGCCTGATCCGGGTTCATGGGATCGAAATATGGGATCGAAATTACGAACAACCGGCGCGTTGGCGTTCGGAAGCCAGTTTCTTTTGCAGGCCCGGCGTCAAGGAGGGAAAATCGGCGGACAGTTTGCCGAACGCGGCGCACGCCTGGACCTTCTTCTTCAAGCCGGACAACGACATCCCCAACTTCAGCAACGCGTCGGGCGCCTTGATGCCTTTTTTATCGGTCTGATACGCCTTATAGAAGATCTTCGCGGCTTCGCCGTATTGCGCCCGAACATAATAAGTTTCACCGAGCCAGTAGCGGGCGTTGCCCGCCAAGGCGTGATTTTCGTGCTTGGCGATGAAGGATTTCAACGCGGTTTCCGCTTCCTGATATTTAGCCTGGCGCAAAAGGCTGAACGCGTAGGCGTATTGATCCTTCGCCGATCCCGCCGGCAACGCGCCCGGCGCAGCGGCCGTCTGTTTACCCGCCGGCGCGGGTTTTGCCGCGCCCCTGGCCGACCCCGTGGCATCCAAATCGGTTTGCTTGAGGGTGCCGAGATTGCCCGATCCGCCCGCCATCGGCGGCGCCTGGTCTACCGGCACGGCCGGGGGTGCTTTGCCCATGACGGGCTGCGCGGGCACACCCTTCGCCCCGCCGCCGGACGCGGCCGATTTTTCCAAGGCGGACAAGCGATAATCGATGTCGCTCACCAGCTTATCCAGGCGCTGATTGATTTGCGCGATCTGATGGCTTTCCGATTCGAGCCGTCCGGTGACGGAGCGCAGTTCTTCCTCGAGCGCGGTCAGGCGAACTTCAAGCCGGGCGAGCGCCGGCTCGCTCGGCAACGCCGTAACGGCGCCCGAACCCGCGGACCCGCCACCGCCGCGCGACACCTGAATGTTGAGCGTGCGGATATCGCGCTCCAGGCGCTCCAAACGATCCAACAGCGGCCTCAATTCGTTGCCTTGAGCCGATGCCGGCACGGCGACGCCCACGCTCAAACCCGCCGCCGCAACGGCAACGACCATAAATGCCTTGAACGCCCGGCGAGCGCCGCGGGACATGTTTTTCGCACTATCGAAGTCGTTCCTCTTTTCGGACATGTGCCGCTCCTGATCGAAAAACTGCATATTAGGCGCCGTGGCCGGGAATCAAGCGCCGAAAATCCCGATTATCTCCCAATAACCGTTCGATTTCCCGCCGGTCCCTTGAGGCCCATCATCATCGGCAAGGGTTAATGCGGGCTAAATTCTCGACGACATTTTCGACTGCATTCTGGGCAAAATTAAGGCGCTTGCCAATCCCGAGCGGGACCGGCAAGCGCCCTTAAACTTTATCTGCGAAGCGCGGCGGCGGATCAGCTGCCGGCGCGGCTCACCACGGTCACGGAACGACGGTTCTGCGACCAGGACTTTTCATTCGAACCCAACGCGACCGGACGTTCTTCGCCGTACGAGATCGTTTTGACCCGGCTCGGGTTGACACCGAGCGTGACGAGATAATCCTTCGCCGAGTTGGCGCGGCGCTCACCGAGCGCCAAGTTGTATTCGCGCGTACCGCGTTCGTCGGCATGGCCTTCGACCACGATCGTCACCGACGGGTATTTCTTCAGCCACGCGGCTTGCTTTTCGAGAGTCGCCCGAGCGTCGGGCTTCAACGCGAACTTGTCGAAATCGAAGAAAACACGGTCGCCGACGTTAACGACCAAGTCCTCCTGGGTTCCGGCTTGGGGTCCGCCAACCGCCGAACCGGCGGCTCCGCCGCCGGCGCCGCCGGCGCCGCCGCTGGCACCGCCTTCATCAGGCGCCGTTTCGCACGCCGCCAGCAACACTAAGACCGCGAAAATGCTGAGAATTTTTAAGCGCATTTATTTCTCCCTTACCGGAGTCATTATTAAATAGATGAAAAACCGCCCTTAAGACCGAATTTCACATCGCATTCCTTGGGGTCAGGGCCATTCTATAGTCGAGAACGAATCCCAATTCCAATCGTTTTTTAAAAAAAACGCTGATTTCATAATAGTATAGGAGGGTCCCCCTACTGAATCAAGGGGGACCAAGCCGGGTCGGACGCATCCAAAGGGGTAACGATTTCGCGCTCGTTATGGCCGGTCAAATCGATGCTGAAAATCCGGGAACGGCCACCTCCGCCTTTAGAATCAAAGGGTTGCTGGCGGTAGAACATCAAAACCCGGCCATTGGGCGCCCATGTCGGCGATTCCACCGAAAAACCCTCCGCCAACAGCCGTTCGCCGCTGCCGTCCGGGCGCATCACGCCGATATAAAACCGCCCGCCCCGCATCTTGGTAAAGGCGATCAAGTCGCCGCGCGGCGACCAGACCGGCGTCGCGTAGCGGCCCTTGCCGAAACTGATGCGCTGCACGCCGCCGCCGGCGGCGCTCATCGTATACAACTGCTGCGTGCCGCCGCGATCGGAGTTGAACACAACGCGACTGCTGTCGGGCGAATAGCTCGGCGAGGTGTCGATCGCCGAATGGTTCGTCAATTTTCGAACCGCCCGCGTGCGCAAATCCATCGTATAAATTTCGGAATTGCCGTCTTGCGCCATGCTCATGATGATCTTGCGTCCGTCCGGCGAGAATCGAGGCGCGAACGTCATCCCCGGAAAATCGCCGAGGATCTCCTGCCGCCCCGTGTCGATGTTGAACAAGTATACGCGCGGCACGTTACGGTAATAAGAAAGGTACGTGATTTCCTGAAGCGTCGGCGAAAACCGCGGCGTCAACACGAGCGCGCTGCCGTCGGTCAGGAAACGATGGCTCTCGCCGTCCTGATCCATGATCGCCAAGCGCTTGATACGCCGGTTCTGCGGACCGCGCTCGGCGATATAAACGACACGGGTATCGAAATACCCGTCCTCGCCCGTGATCCGTTTGTAGATCGCATCGGAGATGATATGTGCGACGCGGCGCCATCCGCCGGTCGCGGTCCGATAGGACATGCCGATCATCTGTTGTTCGGCGAACACGTCCCAAAGGCGGAACTCGACACGCAGCCGGCCGTCCGTTTCCATAACGGTGCGCCCCTGCACCAAGGCCTGGGCGTTGATGACGCGCCAATCCCCGAACCGCGGCAAGGTATTGAGCGCGCGCGCCGTCTGGATAAACGCCTTCTGATCGATCGGACGGAACAGGCCCGAGCGTTCCAGGTTCGCCGAGATCACCTTGGCGATATCCCGGCCGAATTGGTTTTCCTGCTGATTCGATCCGAAAAACGGCGTGATGGCGATCGGCAACGGCTCGACGGAACCGCGCGTGATATCGATCCGCAATTCGGCGCCGGCGCGCAACGGCGCGAACAGCACGATCAGGCAGAGCGCCGAGACCATCCATAATGCACCGCGCCGGCATCGCGTGATGGAAAAGACCCCATCTCTCATACGCCAAACATCTCCTTGGGATTGAATGTTAACGTCATCGTTTGCCAGATACTGTATTTTTCGGGCGGCAATTTAAAGGGCTGACACTGCGGATTGAGAACGGCGCGCAACGCGCTCTCCGCGGCCGCCCGGAAAAAGCCGTCGGACATGCGTACCTGGTTTTCGATCCGCGCCTCGCGCACGGTGCCGTCCGGATTCATGCCGACCTTGATCTCGATGATCAAGTCCTCCGCGTTCTTCGCCCCGGCGGGCAGATTCCAACACCGCGCGATCTGCTGACGCACCAGATCGATCTCGCTGATCGTCAGGGGGCGCGTCGGATCGTGCTGCGGTTTTTGCGACATGAGCGCCTGCGCGATCATCTCGTCGAACTTCTTGTCCGGCTGCTTTTTCTTCTGTTTTTCCTTTTTCTCGTCCTTCTTCGGCGCCGAGCGGTCCAACTCCTCCAGCGTTTTCAGCACCGAGGCGAAATTATCGGGCGGCTTGGGCTTGCGCTTCGGCTTCGCCTTGGCGAGCTTCGGCGGCACCTTTACTTTCGGTTCGGGCTCGGGTTTCGCTTTCGGTTGCGGCTTGGGCTTTTCCTTGGCCTTCTTGGGTTTCGGCGTCGGCGCCGGCGGCACCGCGGCCACGTCCTGGGACAGCGGCGACGGCGGAGGCGGCGGCGGCGTTTGCGCCTGCGGCGGCGTCGGCGGCGCCTCGCGCGGCGGCGACGGTTTCTTTTGCGGCGCGGGCTTGCGCGGCGGCGGCGGCGGCGCGTTGGTGCGTTCCGCGACCGTCACCAACTCGACCATCACCGGCGTTTCCGACATGGTCAACGGCTTCTTGAGCGCCGGCAATCCGAGATAACTGACCACGACGATCAGGACGTGAAAGACCATCGAGTAAATCACGGTCTTGCGCGGCATGTTGAAAATCGTCGTATTACGCACGGCTTGTCTTGTCCCGTTCGTTGTGTCCTAGCGCGACCGCCGCTTGGCGGGGCTCTGCAACTGTTCCGTGATCAGCGCCACTTTGCGGAAGCCCGCGGCGTTGACCGTGCCCATGATCTCCATCACGCGCCCGTACTGGATCGCCTGATCGCCGCGCACGAAAATGCGCACGTCGGGGTTGTTGCCGGTGATCGCCTGCAGGCGCGGCACCAATGCGGCCAGTTCGATTTCGGTCTCCTGCAAAAATATCTTGCCTTCCTTGTTGATCGACACCGTCAGCGGTTCGTCCTTGCCGGCCAGCGACTTCGCCTGGGTTTTCGGCAACTCGACCTGCACGCCCACGGTCAGCAGCGGCGCCGTGACCATGAAGATCACCAGCAGCACCAGCATGACGTCGACCATCGGCGTCACGTTGATCTCGCTCATCGGGCGATACGACCGCCGGCCGCCGCGCCGCGGTCCTTGGTTAAACTCCACAATCGCCATGTTTATTCCGCCTGTTCCATCTCACGCGATAAAATCGCGGAAAATTCGCCCGAGAAGCTCTCCAGGCGCCCCGCGTACCGGTCCAAATCCTTCGACAGCTTATTGAACGCCACCACCGCCGGGATCGCGGCGAGAAGCCCGAGCGCGGTCGCGAACAACGCTTCCGCGATGCCCGGCGCCACCACGGCGAGATTGGTGTTCTTCGACAACGCAATGGCTTGGAAGCTGTTCATGATGCCCCACACGGTGCCGAACAAACCGATGAACGGCGCCGTCGAGCCGGTCGTCGCCAGGAACGTCATGTGCCGTTCGGCCCGCTCCATCTCGCGCGACAGGGTGATCTGCATCACCCGGTCGATCCGCTCGGACAGGCTGGCGCGCGCGCTGTCGAGCGCGCCGAACCCGCGCGAGGGCTGGCGCCGCCATTCGCGCATCGCCGCGACGAACACCGCCGACATCGGCTCGCGCGGCTGCGCACCGATGCGATCGTACAGTTGATCGAGCGAGCCGCCCGACCAGAACACCGCCTCGAACTCGTCGGCGCCCTCGTTGAGGCGCCGCAAGCCCATGACCTTTTCGAAGATGATCGCCCAACACCAAATCGACGCCAACACCAACAGGATCATGACCGACTTGACGATCCAGTCCGCCCGCAAAAACAGGGACCAGACCGAAAAATCCATGTTGGCGACCGATCCCGCAAGCGTCGCCGCGTCTACTGCGCTTTGTTCCATCTTCAGACCTGTTCTTTCGTTATGCAAAATTTATCGAGGATTGCCCGCAAGCCGTCCGGCATCCGGGCCGCCCCGCCGGCCAGAGCCATGCAGGCGAGGCGTATCGTGATCTTCACCAACGCGGCGCCGTTGCGCGCGATCGTCTGCTCGACGGTGACCGAGGCTCCACCTATGCCGAGAAGTCGTGTCGAAACCGTTAAGAGATCGTCGAGTCTCGCCGGTTTCATGAAATCGGCCTCGCAATGGCGCACCGCCAGCGCAATGCCGTCCTCGCTCATCAACCGCCCGCTTTCGATGCCGAGCGCCCGCATCATTTCCGTCCGGGCGCGTTCGGCGAACTTGAAGTAATTCGCGTAATAGACGACGCCGCCCGCATCCGTATCCTCGTAATAAACCCGCACCGGGCAGACATGCCGATCTCCGTCGAACGCGCCGCCCGGCGATTTTGCCGCTTCAGTCATCCGTGCCGCCGTCTCCCGGCGAATCGGCAATCAAATCCCATTGCGATCCCGCGGGCACCGCGAGACCCAGATGGCCGTACGTACGCGCCGACACCACACGGCCGCGCGGCGTGCGCATCAAAAAGCCTTGTTGAATCAAATACGGCTCGATCACGTCTTCGATGGTGTCGCGCTCTTCCGACAGCGACGCGGCCATGGTTTCGACGCCGACCGGTCCGCCGCCGAACTTCTCGGCGATACACAACAAATACCGCCGGTCCATTTCGTCGAGGCCGAACGCATCGACTTCGAGGCGCCTGAGCGCGGAATCCGCCAGCGCGGCGTCGATCACTTTTGCCTTGGCGACGGCGGCGAAATCCCGGACCCGGCGCAACAGCCGCCCGGCGACCCGCGGGGTGCCGCGCGACCGCTTGGCGATTTCCGCCGCGCCGTCGTCCTGCATCGGCATGCCCAGCAACGCGGCGCCGCGCGAAACGATCTTCTGCAGATCCGCCGTCTCGTAAAAAGACAGCCGCAAGGGAATGCCGAACCGTTCGCGCAACGGCGTCGTGATCAAACCCGAACGGGTCGTCGCGGCGACCAGCGTGAAGGGCGGCAGATCGATGCGCACCGAGCGCGCCGCCGGCCCCTCGCCGATGATCAGATCCAATTGAAAATCCTCCATCGCCGGATAGAGAATTTCCTCGACCGCCGGATTGAGGCGGTGAATTTCGTCGATGAACAGAACATCGTGCGGCTGCAGGTTGGTGAGGATCGCGGCGAGATCGCCCGCCTTGGCGATCACCGGCCCCGAGGTCGCGCGAAACCCGACGCCGAGCTCGTTGGCGACGATGCGCGCGAGCGTGGTCTTGCCGAGCCCGGGCGGGCCGTAAAACAACGTGTGATCCAGCGCCTCGCCGCGCGCGCGGCAAGCCTCGATGAAGACACGGAGGTTATCGCGCAGGGTTTGCTGGCCGATGAAATCGTCGAACCGGGCCGGGCGCAGGCCGAAATCGGCACCGTCCTCGCCGGCCTGCTCGAGCCCCACGACGCGGCCGTCCCGCTCCTCCGTCACCTCTTCGAGCGCATCCGCTTTCGGCGTCATCGGCTATGCTCCCGCGGCGCCAGCTCGGCCAGCCCCGCCTTGATCAAGGCTTCGATCCCGGCGTCCGGCACCTTGCCCGCCGCTTGGTTCACGGCGGCGAACGCGTCCGTCGGCGCGTAGCCGAGATTGACCAGCGCCGACACCGCGTCCTGCGCGACACCGGCATCGCCCGCCTCGCCGGCGGCCGCGCGGCTTCGTTTCGGCGTCAGCGCGATGACGTTGACCTTGTCCTTCAACTCGCTGATCAAGCGGCCCGCGAGCTTGGAGCCGACGCCGGGCGCCTTGGTAAACGCCGTCTTGTCGGAAGCCGCGATCGCGTTCGCGAGTCGTTCTGGATCGAGTACCGACAAAATGGCGAGCGCGACCTTGGCGCCGACGCCCTGGACGGTCGTCAGCAGGCGGAACCAGTTCCGTTCCTCGGCATCCTTGAAGCCGTACAGATGGATGTGATCCTCGCGCACATGAGTTTCAATGTGCAATTGCGCGGTCTGCCCATGGGCGAGTTTCGCGCGGGTACGGGCGGAACAGAATACCAAGTAACCGACACCGCGCACATCGATGACGACCGAGTCGTCATGGATGTCGTCGACGATACCGGCGAGCTTGGCGATCATTCGGCCGCCCTCATGTGTGCGAGACGATGCGCCTGCGCCAGACGACGTGCCGTCGCCCGGTGATGGGCGTGGCAGATCGCGACGGCCAGGGCGTCGGATTCGTCTTCGCTTTCGACCGCCGATTGCGGCAGGATCGTCTGCACCATCATCTGCACCTGTTGCTTGGCCGCGTGGCCGACGCCGACGACCGTTTTCTTCACCAGGTTCGGCGCATATTCCGCGACGTCGAGCCCGGCACGGGCCGGTGCCAGCAAGGCGATGCCGCGGGCCTGGCCGAGCTTCAGCGTCGAATTCGGGTTCTTGTTCACGAAGGTTTCCTCGACGGCGGCCTCGGCGGGGCCGAACCGTTCGATCAGGGCCGTCAGCTCATCGAAAATGGCCGCCAGGCGCTCGGGCAGCGGCGCCTTCGGATCGGCGCAGATCAGGCCGCAGGACACGAACGAGAGATGATTGTCGTCCGCCTCGATCACACCCCAGCCGGTCCGCTTCAGTCCGGGGTCCAACCCCAGCAGCCTGATGCCGCGGCCTTTCGTCTGACGTTTCATTCAATCCCCTTCGTCGTTTCCTTACGCGGTTTTCAAGCGCTCAAGCGTTTTTCAGGCGCTCAGGCGTTGCATGATCTCGTCGGACACCTCGAAGTTCGAGGCGACCCGCTGCACGTCGTCGTTGTCCTCGAGAGCGTCGATCAGGCTGATCAGCGTCTCGGCCGAGTCTTCGTCGATGGCGGCGGTCGTATTGGGCTGCCAATCGAGGCGCGCGGCTTCCGCTTCGCCGAAGCGTTCCTCGAGGGCGTCGCGCACCGCGCTGAAGTCGTCCGGATCGCAGGTGATATCGTGGCCCTCCTCGGCTGACTCGACGTTCTGCGCGCCGGCCTCGAGGGCGGCCTCGAACATCGCGTCGGCGCTCGCCGTTTTCGCCGGATAATGAATCAGGCCGACGCGCTCGAACATGAAACTCACGCTGCCGGTCTCGCCGAGGTTGCCGCCGTGCTTGCTGAAGGCGGTGCGGATTTCCGACGCGGTGCGGTTGCGGTTATCGGTCAACGCCTCGACGATGACCGCGACCCCGCCCGGGCCGTAGCCCTCGTAGCGTACTTCCTCGTAATTCTCGCCGTCGTCGCCGCCGGTCGCTTTTTTCAGCGCCCGCTCGATGTTGTCCTTGGGCATGTTCGCCGTCCGCGCCGCCGCAATCGCCGCGCGCAGCCGCGGGTTGGAGGCCGGATCGGGCAAGCCGGTCTTGGCCGCGACGGTTAACTCCCTGATTAATTTAGCGAATACCTTGGCGCGCTTTTTGTCCTGCGCGCCCTTGCGGTACATGATGTTCTTGAATTGTGAATGGCCCGCCATTGGTCCCTGACGCTATTTAGTGGTAAATCCGGTAGGTTATACCACAATTTTATACAAGATATAGGGATAACGCACACGGGCCGGGGGACACCGCGTGCACGCCCAATCGCAAGGGTTACGGGCGCAATATGGCAAGAATGAGGCAGTCCGCCACCGGATCCGGACCGCGCCGCCATGGGCTTATCCCGGGCAACGAAAAAGCCGGGCGATTCGCCATCGCCCGGCTTCGTTCGTTCAGTGCCGAAAGGTTATTTCTTTTTGCCTTCGCACTTTTTCAGCTGAGCGGCGCACTTCTTCGCTTTCTTCTCGTCGCCCGCGGCTTTCTTCACGCAGCTTTCGTTGCGCTTCGCGCACTTCGCGGCTTTCTTATCGTCTTTGATCAGCGTCAGAGCCGAACCCGTATCCATCGCCGAAACCCCTTTCAGGGCCATGTCCGACAACGCCGGCTGCGCAAAAGCAACCGTACCGACGAATGCCGCGATGACTAAGGAGGACAACAGTTTGTTCATTTCTTCCCTCATAAGTTTGAAACGTCCGTTAAGACAAAACCGACTCGAAAAGCCGGTTCCTTACATTGGCCAAACATTGTGGCGAATTTGGGGCAACACGGTGCAGCATCGAGCCGCAAACGACACGGCAAACCGGGCGGCACAAAACCATCCGGCGTTCTGTCTTGCCGTGCCGAATTCTTGCTTTACTTTAAATCGTATCTCCTACCCACGCACTTCTCCGCCGGCGGCGCGGCGTTTAAGGCACCGACGAACGCCGCCGCCGCGACAAAGAAGGCCGTGCCGAATTTCGTTTTATTCCTCGTAAAAAAAGAAACAACTTGGAATTTTAAGAACCTGTTCCGGGATTTTGGCAAGAGGAATTCGTTTCGGCGAAAAAAAATTTAATGCCCCATAGACGAACCGCTTGACACCCGAAAGAAGGCATCCGTAACCGGGCGCCCGAACCGCGCCGGCCTGCATCATACCTATTGACGAAAAATCCAGATCAGGACGGATCGTTTTCGATCAACCGGCCGCCGAGCCGCACCGGTTTGATCGTCGCCGCCAAACCGGTGGCGTCGTCGGTTTCAAGCAAAACGCCGCACAACGTCGCTTCGCCTTCCGCCGGCTCAAGGCGGGTGCCCGGCGTCTTGCGCACGAAGCGGTCGACGGCAACGTCCTTGTTCATGCCGATGACCGAGTCGTAATCGCCGCACATGCCGAGATCGGTTTGATAGGCGGTGCCGCCGGGCAACACCTGCGCATCCGCCGTCGGAACGTGGCTGTGCGATCCCACGACCATCGAAACCCGGCCGTCGAGGTAATGGCCCATCGCCATCTTTTCGCTGGTCGCCTCGGCGTGAATATCGACGACGATGCAGTGCGCGGTCACGCCGAGTTTGTGATTGGCAATCTCCCCGTCGACCGCCTTGAACGGATCGTCGACCAGTTCCATGAACAGCCGCCCCATCGGATGCACCACCATGACCTTTCGCCCGCCGGGCGCGTCGAACAGGCCGGCGCCTTGGCCGGGCGAGCCTTGCGGATAGTTCAACGGCCGCAACAACTTCGGGTCTTTCTTGATGTAGGACAGGGTTTCCTTGCGGTCCCAGACATGATTGCCGGTGGTGATCACGTCGACGCCGGCATCGTAAAAGGATTTGCAGATCTTTTCGGTAATGCCGAAACCGTGCGCCGCGTTCTCGCCGTTGACGATCACGAAGTCGAGGTCCCAGGAGTCGCGCAAACGCGGCACGTGATCGAGAA
>JAVJPD010000199.1:0-4664 GCA_040216475.1 Rhodospirillales bacterium | reverse complement strand
TCGAGCGCGACCATCTGATGCAGGGCATTGGGTGGGATGTGGACCATATCGCCGACTTCCATGATCTTATGTTCGCCTTCCACCATCGATTTGAAGCGACCCTTGAGGATGAAGTTGAACTGTTCGACCTTGGGGTGGCGGTGCGGCTGGGACCCCGAGCCCTGCTTTTTTTGTACCAGCCCGGCCGTGATGCGTTCGCCCTTGACGACGGCGGCATGCGCGGAACTGGTTTTTCGTTTCAGGTCTTTCCGCTCTTCATCGATGATTCGATAAAAATAACTCATTGTGATCGCCTCCATCCGACTGATGTCGTTTTGATGCTCGCTGGTTTTTCGACCGTTTCTAGATATTGACGTTGAACTTTTCCCTGATCCAGTCGACCAGCCATTTTTTGACTTCGGGCTTCATGCCCACGGCGGAATCGAAAACTTCCTTGGCGTCGTCGCCGATCGCTTGTTCGTATCCGCCGATAATGCCCTTGGCCGCTTTGTTGAATTTCGGATCGGCCAGCGTCGCCTTGAAAGCGGCGGTGTAGGCTTTGTAAACGCTGTCCGGCGTGCCTTTCGGCAAGGCGAATCCGGTCGTTCGCGTATTCACGAAGTTCAACCAGGCTTCGTACATCGGGCCGGCGGGTTGTTTTCCGTGCAGCTTTGCGGCGATTTCGACGGCGGTCGGCATGTCGGGCAGGATCGCATCGCGCAGGACCTTGCCTTTCTTGGGGAAGCCGGCGGTCATCATGGGGACGACCGTACCCTTTTTGACCAGCTTCTTGACCTTTTTAATATAAGTCCAGGCGCTGTCCGTGTTGAGCTCCGCTTCGTTGCGTAGCATCGCCTGTCTGGTTTGCCCGCGGCTCAGGCCGAACACCGGCTTCACGTTCAAGCCGAGCATGTCGTATGTCAGAAAGGCGACGAGTTCCGAGGCGATGACGGTTTTGGCGCCGTAACGCAGTTCCTTGTTGCCCAGTTTCCGGATGCTCCCGGCGGGGTCCTTGACCGAAAAGCCCGTGTTGGCGTGAATGTAGAAAACGGTGCCCATCGGCGAAGCCAGGAGGGGGCGCCACTGCAGCATGTCGAATTTGACCTTCTTGCCGCCGAGCAGATAACTCACCTGGGTCGACGACGAGATGGTCACCAGCGCCGTGCCATCCGGCTTTCCGTTGCGCTCGAACCAGTTGTTGCCCTTGATCGACGCGCCGCCGGGCATGTTGCGGACCAGAATGCTCGGCTTGCCCGGCAGGTGCTTTCCGAGGTAGGGCGCGAACATGCGGGAATAGACGTCGGAGCCGCCGCCCTCACGATACGGCACGATCAGCTGGATCTTCTTGCCGGAGAGATCGAGGGCGGAAGCGGCGGTAGGGGAAAGCATTGCTCCGAAAGCGAGAGCCGCAATCGTTATCGGGCGTAGATATTTTGAATGGCGAACGACCATGGTGTCCTCCCATAAAAGATGAAAAACGTAGAGCCGATTTTTCCACACAACGGAAGCGAGATCGTGCCGACGGTCTCGGGGGCCGTGTTAGGTGCAACCTTCCTCTGTTGAGCAGCCTGCCGCGGTTTCGTTTCCGGCAGTTACTGTTGTGTTTGGACGGTGGCCGTCCTTCTTCAGTATATTCATAAGCGCAAATATGAAACAAGATCGTATTTAACCGGCATTGTCGGACTTCGGGACGAAGTCGTCCCGATAAAAGTAAATTGACTTCCGAAAAGCGTTGTTCGTTTGCACGACTCGTATTTTTATCTTTTAATGTCCGCTGTCTTAATGCTTCTTTGAAAGACGAATAATTATCATTCCGGTATCATCGTCCTGCGACGAAGCCGGAATCCATATCATGCATTTTCTATTCGAGATCCGCCCATGCCCCCATCCCCTAAGCAACTCAACCTCTGGTTCGCGGCGTGCGCGCATGTGCACAGCGATTTGAAGCACGGTCGGCGCAGTTTAGCCGACGCGATTGAACAAAGTGAAAACGGCGGCGCTGGTGATGGTTCTGGCGGCGGCCCGCCGTTCGATTGGGACGCGCTGTTCTTTCTCGGCGATTTCGTCGGCTCGCAGTTGCCGCCGACCGACGAGGATGCAACGGCCGTGCTGGAGCAGCTCAACGCGGGCAAGAGCCACGGGCGCGAACGGATTTACGCGCTCGCCGGGAACCTGGACGCCAGCGGGCCGGATGAGGAAACCCAGTGGTGGTTTAGGAAGTACCTCGATCCGGCGGGGGAGAACCCGGCCGTGTCGGGCGTGCGCAACGATCAGCGCCCCTATCCCGTGGTTGGGACCTGGGAGAACTACCGGGTCGATATCGGCAACGTCTCGCTCCTGATGATGAGCGATCGCAACGACGGCGGCCCGCCGCAGGGGCGCTCGCAGAAGGGCGGCTGGCCGGCGGGCGCGATGAGCGAGGAGACGTTCGCCTGGTGGCGGCGCGCGCTCGAGACGAACGAGGATAGGATCCTCATATCCTGCGCCCATCACGTGCTGCGCGACACCACGACGGCGAGCGGGCGCTTCGAGGGCGTCGAGGGCGGTTATCACAAGCGCTACAAGGACGCCGAAGGGGCTTCGCATCTCTATTATATCGGCAAGGAAGACAGCGCGGATCGCTTCGAGGACGTACTGCGCGCGAATCCGGGCAAGCTCGCGTTCTGGTTCGGCGGGCACACGCACACCTACCCGGACGACACCTACGGCGATAAAAGCCTCGTCGAGACCGTGAACGGAGTGACGTTCTGCAACGCATCCGCGCTGACCCGCCATCACGGCAGTTTCGAGACCGCGACGTTGCAGAAGGGCCAGCCCGCGCGCAAATTCGGCGCATCGCCGATGAGTCGGCTCCTGACCTTCACCGAAGGCTCGAACGAGGCGCTGTTACGCTGTTACCTGCACACGTCGGACTACGCGCCGCAGGGCTGGTACGCGCCGCAGGAGCGCCGCATTACCTTGCCGCGCGCGTTTTCGTTTTCGTAATCCCCGCACAAAAACCGGTAAACCGCGAAAATAACGGAACGGTTAATGCGGCCCGATTGACGGCGATTCTTGAAATGCCGCACCGCGGAAAAGAAAGGCGGATTTGTTTTATGGATTGTTCGGCAAGAAGCCTGGTTTATACTTTTCCCGTTATCAGTGTGTGCAACTCATAAAGTTTTTACCGCCGCACGGGAAAACATCGCGTGCGAGGGGGCGGCGTTGAACGGCATAACAAAAAAATATTCATGGAGCGGAACATGGTCAACCAAGACGAACTGAAAAAGTCCAAGAAACGAGCCCTTCGGAAAGAAGGCGGGAAATATCTGACCCGGCTGCGCAAGGACGCGGGCCTGACCCAGCGCGAACTCGCGGAGAAAATCGGCCTCGAGTACTACACGTTCATTTCCCAAGTCGAAAGCGGCCAGGGAAGGCTCCAGGCCAGCTTATACGAAAGCGCGGCGACGGCCTTCGGCATCGAGCCCAAGGAATTCGTGAAGAACATGTTGATGTATTACGAACCCGATACGTACGACGCTCTGTTCCGCCGCAGTGGGGGGCAAAAAGACGGGGCGCAAAAACAAGTCAAATAACGGAGGAAACCGATATGGATTTAAGGTTGGTCGTCGATAACGCGAACGAGTACGTCAACACGCCCTGGAGTAAGGCCGAGATCAAGCTCTTCGAGGATATCGCCGATCTGCGGCGCCAATCCGGTTCCGATTCGCGCATGGTTCACGGGTGCAGTGAAGACAACCGCCCGTGGATTTCCGTCATCAACGACCTCAACGGCCGCATCAGCATTCATTGCACGCGCCACACGGAAGGGGGATATATCATCCTCGGTGAAAATCGCGGCCCCACCTACTGGCGAAATCTGGTCGCCATCGGGGAGAAATTGCTGACCGCGAAGTGCGTCAGTTAAGCGACGCCGGTGCGCACGATTGCCGTGTCGCGAGCGTGCCGCGCGCGTTTTCGTTTAGGGGCAGGGGCCGTTCGTAAGTCGTCTCGCGCCATTTCCCGGAACCGCTCTTCCACATCCTCGAGGCCCCGGATCTGCTGGCGCAGGTTCTTGCGGATCAGCGCAAGGTTCGTGCCGTCCAGGTCTTGCTTGAGGCGGTTCAGCAGGAAACTCATGATCTTTTTCCGGTTCGGGCCGGCCGCTATTGTGCCGCGCCCGTGCGTTCCGGGCAATCGGCGTGTTAATCGTATTGAATTTTCCTCATCCTGAGCCGTGGGCCTTTCCTTCGAGACGGCCACCCTCATCCTGAGCCGCGTGCCTCTCCTTCGACTGGGCCTTCGGCCCGCTCAGGATGAGGCTCACGAGGCGAAGGATGAAGGCGTGAAATGTGTCCGGCTTCGGCAGCGCCCGATTAACCCTTCTTTATCGCCGGTTCCTTGTTATAAAGGCCGTCAACACGAGACACGCGCAGGGGGAGCGTCATGACCAGGATTTACGTGCCGCAGCCGATACCGGAGGCCGCCGCCGAGCGCCTGAAGCGGCTCGGCACGGTGGACATCTATCCGCACACGGATCGCCAGATTCCCGAGGACGAACTGGTCGAGGCGGTGCGCGACGCCGATATTCTATTCGCGCTCGGCGAGGTGCCCTATACCGCGCGGGTGATCGAGTCGCCGAAGAACCTGAAGTTCATCGCCGCCATGCACGGCACCGCGAAGTTCGTCGATTTCGCCGCGGCCAC
>JAVJPD010000198.1:0-5770 GCA_040216475.1 Rhodospirillales bacterium | reverse complement strand
CATCGGCCTCGCCGCGCAGGCTGGCGCTGTTGGAGCAGATCGGTATTGTTCCGGCCGCCGTCGTGCCCGCCGAAATCGATGAAACGCCGCGGGCCGGGGAGTTGCCCCGTTCACTGGCCTTAAGATTGGCGACGGAAAAAGCGTGCGCGGTCCGGGAGGGTTGCGCCGCTTCGGTCGTGCTGGCGGCCGATACCGTCGTGGCGTGCGGCCGGCGTGTTTTGGCAAAAGCCGAGAACAAAACGGAGGCACGCCGATTCCTGGAGCTTTTATCCGGCCGGCGTCACCGGGTGTATGGCGGTGTATGCATTATCGATGACAAGGGAATGATCAGAAGCCGCCTCGTGGTAACGGCCGTGCACTTCAAACGTTTATCGCAGGACGAAATCGAATCGTATCTCGACTCCGGCGAATGGACCGGAAAGGCCGGCGCTTACGCCATTCAGGGAAGGGCCGCGATATTCGTTCGCTCGATCAACGGTTCGTATTCGAACGTCGTCGGCTTGCCGTTGTTCGAAACGGCCGCTTTGCTGTCCGCTGCCGGCATCGCGGCGGTCAAGGAGAACCGAGCATCGTGACAAGCGAGCTGTTCGTCAACGCCGGCCCCGGTGAAACCCGCATTGCCTGGCGGGAATCCGGGCGGTTGAGCGAACTTGCAGTCGACCGGGGCGAAGGCGGGCGCAGCATTCTCGGCAATGTTTATCTGGGGCGCGTCGCCAAGGTTATGGGCGGCCTGCAGGCGGCTTTCGTCGATATCGGGCGGCCGCGGGACGGATTTCTGGCCTTGCCCGAGGCGCGCCCGGTCGAATCGGACTTGAACGGCAAGGACGGCCGCATCGGCGATTATCTGAAAGAGGGCGATGCGGTTTTGGTTCAGGTCTTGCGGGATGAAATCGAGGAGAAGGGCGCCAAGCTTACGACCCGAATTACGGTGCCGGGGGTTTTCCTGGTCTTGACCGCCGGCGGTTCGGACATTCATCTGTCCCGGCATATCGATGACGATCAAGAAGCCGTCCGGCTACGCGGGATCATCGAAGCGAACAGACGCGAAACCGAGGGATTCATCGTTCGTACCGCCGCCGTCGGTGCCCGCGACGAGGACATCGAACGGGAGATGATTTCGCTGCGCGAACGCCGGACCGGGATGGATACCGAGGCCGAAGGCAAGGCGCCGCCCTTGTGCGTATATCGCGAGCCGCTACCCGTTCACCGCTGTATTCGCATGGCGGCCGGGCGGACTCTGGCGCGCATCGTGATCGACGACCGGTCGGTCTATAACGGTGCGCGAAAATATTGCGAGCGGGAAGCGCCTTTTCTCGTCGATAAGATCGAGTTTTATCAGGCCGCGCAGCCTATTTTCGAGGCCTACGGCATTGAAGACGAAATCGAAACCGCGTTGGCGCCGCGCATCGATCTGGCTTCGGGCGGGCGGATTCACATCGGGCATACGGCGGCCTTAACCGCGATCGATATCGATACGGGCGGTGCAGGCGGACGCGGCGGCCAAGAAGAAACGAATGTAACCGTCAATCTCGAAGCCGCGGTTGAGATCGCGCGCCAGATGCGGTTGCGCAATATCGGCGGGTACATCCTGATCGATTTCGTGCCGATGAAGCGGCGTGAGAACAAGGAAAAGGTTTTATCCGTTTTACGCGATCATTTGGCGCGGGAGTCATGCCCGTCGTTCGTTGCCGGCTTCACGAAGCTCGGTAAGGTCGAATTGACGCGCCGGCGCAGGCATGAATCGATGGCGAACGTTTTATTGGAGGGCGAGAGCCGCGCCGATTCCTATCAACGGGAGAAAAGCATCGAGACCGTCGCGTTCGAGGCCCTGCGCGTCGTTATGCGTGAAGACAGGGCCAACTCCGGCAAGGGGCTTGAACTGCAGGCGGGCGGGGCCCTGGTTGACATGCTGCGGCACGGTAGGGCAAAACCGGGACTTGATCAGGCCAACGAAACGCTCGGATATCCGCTTAAGATCAGCGTCCGGGGCGATTGGCCGGATCGGCGTTATGAAGTGATGAGCAGAGAAGGGCCGTCAGGATCATGAGCGAGAATCCCCGCTCCACGGTACGCCCCACGGCGGAGGTCATCCCGCTGAAATCGGCCGACGGGGGGTGCCCGATTTGCCGCCGCCCCACCGTGCAGGCATACCGTCCGTTTTGCTCGAAGCGCTGCGCCGACCGGGATCTGGGGCATTGGCTGAACGAGACCTATCGGGTCGAGACCGACGAGGGGCCGGTGCTGGACGAAACCCCCGAAGACGAGCGTTAGCCTCGATTTCGCACCGTTCTGGACAGCCCGCCCGTTTTTATCTATAAGCACCAATTCTTGCGGTTCCGGCGCTGGCTAAGGTTCGATGCGCCGGTTTCCCTTCCGCCCAGGTAGCTCAGTTGGTAGAGCAGTGGACTGAAAATCCTCGTGTCGGTGGTTCGATTCCGCCCCTGGGCACCATTTCCCTGTTGATTGTCCCGCCTAATTTAGCTCTCCTTATACCCCCCGATCGTCGAATCGGTTCTGCAGCGGCATACGGACATGAAATTGCATTCCGATCAGGTACATAAGGCGGCCCGCCCGCTATCGTCGCTCGAAGCCGTTCCCGTGTCTCCGGCCATCGGCGCGGAGATCAAAGGCGTCGACCTGGCGCGGATCGACGACGCGGCGTTCACGGCGATCCGCGAGGCGTGGCTCGAGCATTGCGTCCTGCTGTTCCGCAATCAGGATATCGATGACGCCGACTTGGTCGCGTTCAGCCGCCGCTTCGGCGAATTGGATGAATCGCCGCCGAACGAAAACGGCGTCATGAGCCCGTCGGATTTTCCCGAAATTCTGGTATTGTCCAATGTCGTCGAGAACGGCGTTGCGATCGGCAGCCTCGGCAATCAGGAATGCATCTGGCATTCGGATATGAACTATCGCGAGAAGCCGCCGATGGGCAGCATGCTGTATGCCCTCGAAGTACCGCCGACGGGCGGCAACACGGGGTTCCTGAATGCCTATATGGCGTACGATGCGCTGCCCGTATCGCTGAAACGCCGCATCGAAGACCTGCACATCAAGCACGACTCGACGACCAACAGCGCCGGCTACCGCCGGGAAGGGTCCGACGAGGTGACCGACGTCACGGTTTCGCCGGGCACGACGCATCCGATCGTGCGCACCCATCCCGAGACGAAACGCCAGACCTTGTTCCTGGGCCGCCGGCGTTTTGCCTATATTCCCGAATTGCCGCTCGCGGAGTCCGAAGCGCTGCTCGATGAGCTGTGGGCACACGCGACCCAGGAGAAATTCACCTGGCATCACCGTTGGCGGGTCGGCGATATCGTATGCTGGGATAACCGTTGTACCATGCACCGCCGCGACGACTTTCCGGAAAACTCCCGCCGGGTCATGCACCGCACACAAATCAAGGGCGACCGGCCGTTCGCCTGATATCGCGATTTCAATCGATTATTCGAGGCGGTGCTTTTGCACCGCCGGCACCAATGATTTTTCCCCGAGCACTTTGACGGCGGGCGTTTCGCTGGCGAGGCAAACCGCGCGTAAGGCGAAGACGACCTTGGCGAAAGCGGTTTCCCCCCAAAACCAGTTCTCGATCTGCCGCTGCGAGACGGCGCCAGGCTGCGCCATCATGGATTCGGAATAGTAGGCCTTGATGTCTTCGTAGGCGGCGCGCAAAAAAGCGTCGGTTTTCAGATCGCCGCGTAACGGCGGTGTCGCGGGATCGTCGATGAATTTCAGGATATAGCCGGCCGCCTCGTCGATGCCGACGCCGCTGACGCCGACCGTGGTGCGCCCGCGCCGCTCGACGGACAGGGCATACCAAGGCCGCAGCCGGTCGACCTCTTCCAGAAACGCGGCTGCCAGGCCGTCTTCGTCGGCTTCGCCCGGCAGCGGCGGCAGATCGACGGGGCAGACCATGCCGGTCATGTCGTCCTCGGTTTCGATGCCGTCCGGGGCGTCCTCGGGGAAATCGGCGATCAGCGGGCCCGCGTCGGCCTCGAGGAGGGCGAGGGCGGCCGACAGGACTTTTCTTTGGAAAGCCGGATCGTTCGGCGCACCCAAGGGGCGGCCGAGGATGAACGGCACCCACAACGCGCGCGGCGGCTTGATCCGCTCGGTGTGGTTGCGGATCAGGCTGATGTGCGTGGTGGCGATGCCTTCCTTTTCCAGATAGTGCGCGAGCGCGCCGACGGCGCGCGTGCACATGGGTCAGACGGGAACCAGCAGGACGGTATCGACGGCGTCCTTTTTCAGCAGATCGGCCAAATTACGCCCGGTCGAATCCAGCTTTTCCGGGGCGGTGCTGCCGAGGACGGAATAATGGTAATCGGCGACGGAACCGATGACGCCGTCGCTCGCGAGTTCCTTGAGGCGCTCGAGCGGGAAACAGATATTCAAATCCTGCTGGTATCCGGTGCGATCGAAGTTCGACGAATTATGCGCCATGATCAGATCGCCCGCCGGGGTATCGGCGGGAATGATCCGGTAATCGGTCGTGCCCCGGGTCAACAACGGATCACGGCGCCGTTGCAGGGCCGCGGTCGAGATGATGGCGACCCGCCTGTCCTTGAGCGGCGGTCCCGGTGTCCAGGGAGTCGAGCCGAATTCGGGGCAGGGGGTCTCCAGGAAATGCTTTTGCATCGCTTCGGAAAGATCGGTCAGCCGGACCATGCGAATTCCAATCGAAGATGGGTGACGATGATTTTACGCCGCGCACGGTAGCCGCCGGTCCGCGATTTGGCAAATCAAACGGCGGTGAGGAGATTGGATGGTTGCTTCGCGGCAGGGCTTCCTACATACTTGTGTGAGAAAATTTGATCGGGAGGAAACATATGACCGCCGAACGCGTGAAGGTCTTCTGGCAGCCCGGCTGAACGAGCTGCCTTAAAACCAAGGAATTCTTGGCGGCCCGTGGGGTCGATTTCGAATCAGTAAACGTGCAGGACGATCCGGAAGGATTGGCCGAATTGCGCCGACTCGGCGCGCGTTCCGTGCCGGTGGTATCCGTCGGCGATAAGTGGACGTTCACGCAAACCTTCGATGATGTCTGTAAATTGTTGGGAATCGAGTACGACGATACCCCGCAACTCGCGCCCGAGGAACTGGCGCAGAAAATGGACATGATTCTGGCGGCTGCCGAGCGGTTCGTCCGGCAATTGCCGCCCGATCAGTTCGAGCAGAACGTCCGCACCCGCAAGCGGGCGTATAAGGATCTTTGCTATCATATTTTCCGGCTGCCGGAATCGTTCCTGGACGTTGTCATCGACGGCGGCGGCAAGGAAAAGTTCACCCGGGATCACATGAACCCTCTGTGCCCGGCTCATCTGAAATCGTTCGAGGATATCGCCGATTTCGGCGCTTCCGTCCGTAAGCGGTTCAACGACTGGTGGTCGAATAAGGGGGATGTCTCCTTCGACCGGATCGTGCCGACCTATTACGGCGATAAGAAGATGCATTACGTCTTCGAACGCCTGACGTGGCATCCGGGCCAGCATGTCCGCCAGCTGATGATGCTGTTGCGCGAGGATTTCAAGATCGAACCCGACAAACCCTTGCGGGATTCGGATTTTAAAGGCTTGCCGATACCCGAGAAAGCTTGGGACGACGAGCCCGGGATGACGACGTAAAGGGGCGATTCAACCTGCCCGCGCCGCAAGCGCGAGGAGAGGAGGGAATTGGCGGAAGAGAGTGGGAGTCGAACCCACCAGGAACGCCTCACGCCCCTTTACGTCGTCATCCCGGGCTCGTCGTCCCAAGCTTTCTCGGGTAT
>JAVJPD010000197.1:0-5637 GCA_040216475.1 Rhodospirillales bacterium | reverse complement strand
GGTCCGGGCATCGGACAGACCTCGACGCACTTGCCGCAGCGCGTACACGACGCGAGGATATCCTCGACCCGTTCGTCCAACGCGGTCATGAAACCGGTTGCGCTCATGTAAAAACCTCGAATTTCAGCCGTTGCGCGCAGTGTATCAACGTCGGGGCGGCGATGCGACGGTTAACTCAAACGAATTTTCAGTGCAGCTGGCTGTGCAGCGCCAGCAGAAGCGCCCGAAAGCGCGGCAGATACGGCGCGGCGGCCGGCAGCGCCATGAACGCCTCCGCCGTCGCCATCGCGGCCTTGACCTGGCCCTCGCGCGAAAACAGGACCGCGCGCTCGAACCACAAACCGGGATGCTCCGGCGCAATCAGGATCATCCGGCGCAGAATTTCGAGTGCCCGGCCGATATCGCCGGTTTCCACGGCGCGCACCTTGATGTTGTTCTGCAGGCGCACCAAGACGTCGCGGTTGTCGGCGCGGTTGCAGTAACGGAAATCGAACGTCGCGTCCCGGCCCAGCATCTTTTTTACCAACGCACGCAGATCGCCCTCGCTCATGATTCGGCACGCGTGAAACGGATCGATGACCAGCGGATCGCGGCCCTCGTTCAGCCGCAACAGAAAGTGCGACGGAAAATGCGTGCCGGCGATCTGCCAACCCTGGGCGCGCCCCATGTGCAGACACAAAATCCCGAGCGCGACGGGCAGCCCCTTGCGCCGCTCGATCACCTGGATCAGGTTGGCGTTCTGCATGTCGTCGTAGGTTTTCACGTCGCCGCTGTAGCCGAATTCATCGAACAGCACCCGGCCGATGGCGGAAATCTTTTCCGGCGCGGTTTCGACGTCCTGCGCCGCCGCCGCCGTCGCCGCCGCCAATGCGGACAAATGCTCGCGGTAGCGCTCGATTCCCGTATCGGGACAATCGAGAGACGCCAGCAACAGGGCCGTCTCGGCAACGTCGATCACGCCGTCGGGCAACACGCCGATGGTCTGCAGCGATTGTTCGATTTGCTCGGTCGACATCACGGACTTCCTTTCCGGTATTCGCCTTGCCGGGACGGCCATGTTGGCAATCCCCGGCAGTAGCGGGTATCCTAGATCGGATCATGATTGATCGGAAGCACCGTCCGATTCCGCCAAACCATGATCCGCTCTAACGGTTCACCGCGGGGCCACAAGAAAGATCATGACGGTACGCTGTCCTTCTCACGTTTCGGAAAACCTTTACCGGTTCGCCGTTCACGCCGTCGTCATGATCGCCGCCGGGCTTGCGGCCGGATGTGCCGGACTTTCATCGCAGCTTCAAGAAGACCGGCGGACAAATACCGATATGCGCTCGTGCCTGGCCCTCTTCAAGGCCGCCGACGACGTGGTCGCCGACGCCGACGCCACCGATGCCGAAGCCGTCCGCGTCCCGGGCTTTCCCTATTTGCGCGCCAACCGCTTCCTGGCGTCTTTCGCGGATCGAAACCTCTCCCGCCCGGCATTCGATGCCTGGGTGCGCCGCCTACGGGACCTCGACCGTCAGGCGCGCTCGAAGGAACGCGCGAACCTGGCGACGCCGAACGAAACGATGCCGCCACCCGGCGCGCTCGATCGCTGCGCGGCGCGCCTGATCGAGCACGATTTTTCCGGGCAACAATACCGCGATCTGCTGCGCGAGTCCGTTCGCGTTCCCGATTCCTACAACCGCTGGGCGCAGGTGTTGGGGCTATATCCGTTGCCGGCGATTCCGGTCCGTTTCGGCATCATGTCTCTGCACCGCGCGCAACGGGCGGATTTCGAATCGCCGGGCGGCGGCGCACCGACGCGGGTCTACGCGCCGCCCGCAACGCCGTACGATCCGGCGGCCGTCCGCCGCATCCTGCGCGGCATGCCGCGCGACGCCCTCGGCGTTCCCCGGCCCGGCCGACGCGGCCGGGAACGCCTGCTGAACGCTTTCGCGCCCGTGTTCGAGGTCGAGACCCAAACATCCGACGACCGGATCGGCGCCCCGGCCTATGACGCCGCCGGGCGCGTGAGCATCGACACGACCGCGCCGACGGTGTACCGGCGCCTCGCCTTCACCCGGTTTCACGGCGAAATCGTGATCCAGCTCGTCTACACGGCCTGGTTTCCGGCCCGAACGCCGTCGGGCTTTTGGGACCCGTTCGCGGGGAAACTGGACGGCGTCATCTGGCGCGTCAGCCTCGACCCCGACGGCCGCCCGATCCTGTACGACAGCATCCACGCCTGCGGCTGCTATCACTTGTTCTTTCCCGTCGAGCCGTGGCGCCTCGCCGAGGCCGGGCAACACGGCTTTCACGCCGAACCGCCGCTCGCGCCGGTGCCGGGCCCGACGCCCGGTCCCGGCCGGCGCATTCGCCTGACCGTCAAATCCGCCACCCATTACCTGAGCGGCGTCGCGGCCGTCGCCGAGCGGCCGGCGGATCGCGCGTCCGGCCACCTGGCCCATCCCCGGGCCTATCGCCTGGCCGACGAGGAGCGGCTGCGCTCGCTGCCCCATCCGCGCGGCCGCAAAAGCCTCTACGGCCCCGACGGGTTGATCGCCGACAGCGAACGGGCCGAACGGTTTTTCCTGTGGCCGATGGGCGTGCCGAGCGCCGGCGCCATGCGCCAGTGGGGGCATCATGCCACCGCTTTTTTCGGCACCCGGCATTTCGACGACGCCGATCTTCTCGAGCGGGTTTTGACGCGCTAGCGCAATATCCGTCCAAGTTTACCCACAACGGGTCAACTTGGACGGATTTCTTGCGCTGGAATCATAGGATCAGCGCGGTGTAATCCGATCGCTTGGAACCGCCGCGCGATTCCAAGCGATCGGAATCCGCGCTAGATTTTAAATTCAACGGGTTTCGATTCGGCGCGCCTTGGCCCGGTCGATCCACCACGTCTCGATCTGAAAACCGTAGAGCGGGGTCACGTCGGGCAGGCCGAACCTGTTCCAATAGGCGACCCGGTCCCTCGGCTGGTGGAACAACGGCACGGCGTAATGGCCCCACTGCAAAACCCTGTCGAGCGCGCGGGCGGCGCCAACCAGATGCGCCCGGTCGCGCGCCGCCGTGATGCGTTCGATCATGGCGTCGGCCGCCGCGCTTTCGATGCCGGGGTAATTGCGCGTGCCGTCCTTGCGCGCCGCCGCGGAGCCGAAATAAAACGCCTGTTCGTTGCCCGGCGAGAGGGATTGATCCCACCAATAAAGGATCATGTCGAAGTCATAGGTATTGAGGCGGTATTGGTACTGCGCCGAGTCGACCGTGCGCACCTTGACCTCGAGCCCGAGTTTCGCCAGACGGCGGGCGAACGACAGCGCCAGACGCTCGTTGCGCGGATGAAGCAGGAGAATCTCGAACGCCGCCGGGCGGCCGTCCGGCAAGGCCATGCCTTCGCCGCGGAACCGCCAACCGGCGCCGCGCAGCATGGCGAGCGCTCTTTTAAGGTTATCGCGCGAAAAGCCGTCGCCCTGCCCGGCGGGCGGGCGGTAGGGCGCAGCGAACACCTCGGGCGGCAGTTCTTTTTCGAACGGCGCCAGGAGTTCGCGCTCGATCGGGCCCGGCGGTGCGGTCGCGGCCAGTTCGGAATTTTCGAAGTAGCTCGCGGTGCGCTTGTAGGCGCCGTGATAGAGCGTGCGGTTGACCCAGGGAAAATCGAACGCGAACGCCAAGGCGGCGCGCACGTCGGGGTTCTTGAAGATTCGCCGGCGGGTGTTGAAGACGAAACCGTACATGCCGGCGGGGCGGCCGTTCTCGAACGCCCGGCGCACGATGTCGCCGCGCTTAAGCGCGGGCGAAGCGTACCCATAGGCCCAACGGGTCGGATCGGTTTCCACGCGCAAATCCACTGCGCCGGCCTTGAACGCCTCAAGCTCCACGGTCGAATCTCGGAAGTAGTCGTAGCGCACCCGGTCGAAATTGAAATGCCCGCGCGCGAACGGCAAATCCCGGCCCCAATAGTCCTCCACCCGTTCGTAGACGATCGAGCGGCCCTGCTCCACGTGCGCGACTTTATACGGCCCACTGCCGAGAAACGGCGTCAGGGCGGTCTCGCCGAAAACGCGCCCCTCGAAGGCGCGGCGCGAGAGGATCGGCATCAGGCCGACGATCAGCGGCAGCTCCCGGTTATCGGCGCCCTTGAACGTGAACTTGATCTTGCGCGGCCCCAGCACCTCGGCCTTCGCGACCTCGCGGTAATAGAGCCGATGGTTGGGCCGGCCTTGTTCCTTGAGCGTCTGCCAGGAAAACAGCACGTCGTCCGCCGTGATCGGCGAGCCGTCATGAAAACGCGCTCGGGCACGGATCGTAAACGCAATCCAGGACCGGTCGGGCGCCACCGTGAGCGATTCCGCGATCCGCGCATACAGCGTGAACGGCTCGTCCTGGCTGCGCTCGAGCAGACGTTCGTGCGACAGGCGCCAGCCCTCGGCGGGGGTACCCTTGATGATGAACGGGTTGAGGCTGTCGAAGCTGCCGACCCGGCTCAGGCGCAGCGTGCCGCCCTTCGGCGCGCGCGGATCGACATAGTCGAAATATTCGAATCCGGGCGGATACTTCGGCGGTCCGTGCATGGCGATGGCGTGAACCGGCGCGGGACCGTCGAGAACCGCGGCGGGCGCCGCAGCAGGCGGGGCGGCGGCGGTCATCCCGACAGGCATGCCCCCGGCGGCCAAAACCAGCACGGCCAAGGCGAAACGTTTTCTTCCCGTCATGACGATCTCCGGCACGCTTCTCTTCTAGCACGTCGCGAAGCCGGCTTCATATTTTTGATATTTTTTGTGGACCGCCGGATCAAACGGGTGTAATGGCGAAAAATACGGTGCCATCAGCGCGGCGGGCGGCAACGCTCCATGGGGAACGGCCGCCGCCGGAAAAAGACGGATCGCGGGTGCCGTGAAACAGGGGTTCCATTACCTCTAGCATGTTTTCCGATTAGGAGTTTGACCGGATGAGCAAGCCGCCAGCGGCGAAGTTCAGGAGTGCGCGCACCCTCGGGCCCGTCGCCGATCTCGAAAGCCACCTTCCCGCCGAATGGTGGCGCGAACTTTTCGACTCCCTCTATCTCAAGACCGACGGGGACGTGGTCGAAAACGACACCAACACGCAGCGCGACATCGACGCGCTGATCACCGCCACCGGCATCGTTCCCGAAGACCGGTTGCTCGATCTGTGCTGCGGCCAAGGACGCCACTCGCTGGCCCTGGCGGCGCGCGGCTACCGGCACGTCACCGGCTTCGACCGCTCGCGGTATCTGATCCGGTTGGCCAAACGCCGGGCCAAAACCATGGGGTTGACCGCTCATTTCCACGAAGGCGATGCGCGCAAGCCCCGCTTCCCCGCCGACAGCTTCGACTGCGTGTTCGTCATGGGCAACTCGTTCGGCTACTTCGACCGCGAGGACGACGACAAGGCGGTGATCGAAGCGGTCAAGAAAATCCTGCGAAGCGGCGGTGCCTTGGCGCTCGATATCACCGACGGCGATTGGATTCGCGCCAACTACGAACGGCGCTCGTGGGAGTGGATCGACCAGAACCATTTCGTCTGCCGGGAACGTTCGCTGTCGTCCCATCAACAGCGCCTGATCACCCGCGAAGTCGTGACCCATGCCGAACGCGGCGTCATCGCCGATCAGTTTTATGCCGAGCGGTTGTT
>JAVJPD010000196.1:0-1575 GCA_040216475.1 Rhodospirillales bacterium | reverse complement strand
AAGAATAGTTGCAACAAGTTGTGGCCTAGCAAGGTTGTCGAAGTCCTTCTGTATAGGAGAGTTACTACCAATTCTGATGGCGGTTTGAAAAGCTACATCCTTTGCGGGAGTTACTCCGCTGCTTCTTAAAATTATATAAGTATTTGGCGCACCGTGAAGAGACCAAACTTCTTCAAAGGGGTTTGGCAGAACGTATGCTCTAACAGGGGTTTGTGCTGTCTCTTTGATGGTATTTATTTCGTCATAAGCGAATTTCGCAGCAACTATAGCCGCTATCAACGCCAACAAAGATATAACAACTCCAATAGAAAACAGCCATAAGTGCCATTTGTCATAACCATCACGGTAGAGTTTTAGGGTTTTCTTTTCATGATGATTATCCTGTTGTGAGTTTTCATCGATTTGATCATTTTTTTCGGCAAACATTGTTCCCCTCACCCCTTCGGCGGTGCCACGCACACCTTCTCATACGGATAGCGCTTCGTGATGTGCCCGGCGTGCTGGAACACATCTTGCGTGACCTCGTAGGCCGGCTCGGTGATCTCGACGTGCGGCGTCCAGCAGCCGAGCTTTTGATAGGTCGCGATGGTTGCCGCCAATACGCCCGGGTCGATGTCGGGGAAGAAGCCGCGCTCGGCCTTGGCGATCTCGGCGGCCGGGGTGTCGATCACGTACCGGCGGGATTTTCGATAGGCCCGCATGAAGGCTTTCGCCATATCGGTCGCCAGCCATTCGCGCGTCGCGGCCAGGGACGAAAATCCGTTCGGGCCGATGGCTTCGCCGACCGAGGCGACCACGTGCCCCACCCCATCGTGTTCCAACTGCTGCGGCGCCGGGCCCTGCTGGTGCACGTAAGCGCCTTGTCCGCCGCGAAACGCCTTGTCGATTTCATCCACGTTGCCCGCATCGACGGCATCAATGGAATCGTAATCCAAACCCATCTTGTGACAGGCGTACTTGAACATGGCGAGCGGTTGCAGGCCGTGATCGACCAGCACTTTCTTGCCCGCGAGCTTGCTCCATTCGAAATCCGGATCGGGTTCGCGCGCGGCGATGAAGAAGCCATCCATCTCGTTGATCTGGGCGAAGTGAACCACCGGCGGCGTGCCGCCCTTCTCCAGCGTCATCAGGCCTTGCGAGAGCGCGGACTGCACCACATGCGCGGAGCCGTCGAGCAGCGCCTCGATGGCCGACTTGGGCGGCGTTGCGACGGAGGTTTTACCGTCGAGGCCTTCTTCCTTGAGGAAGCCGCCGGTGACGGTCGAGATCAGCGGGCTGTAGAACGCCGAGAACCGGGTGAACTGGATGTTGATTCGTTCCATCGTCTCCTCCCGTTTATTCCTAAGCCGTCATGCCCCGGTTCTACCCGGGGCATCCGGACGATATCCTGGATTGCCCGGGTGGAGCCTGTCCTCCGGCCAGCCTCTGGCTGGTCCGGTGGGCCGGGCAATGACGAAAGCCTACCCCATCGCCGCTTTCTTGATCGCGTCGGGCGTGAACGGGATGCGATAGAGCCGCACGCCGATGGCGCTGTAAATCGCGTTGGCAATCGCCCCCGCCGCCGGGCCTTGCGTC
>JAVJPD010000195.1:0-2802 GCA_040216475.1 Rhodospirillales bacterium | reverse complement strand
CCAATCACCGAAAATAAAAAGCGCCACGGGCGAACCGCCGTCGCCCGGTTCATGGAAGAGAGGGCGGTCGAATTCGCTCGATCGCCCAGCCGGCTTCTCCCGCCGGTTGCGCCCCGCAACGGAAAGAGGCCCAGACAATCGATATGGACCTTGCCGCCGCAGCGCCATGGCAGACATGGGCGACTTTCGCCATCATCGTCGTCACCATCGTCCTTTACGCCATCGATCGCTTTCCGATCGAACTGGTCGGGGCGGGGTCGCTGGCGGCGTTCCTCATCCTGTTCGACTTCGCTCCGCTTTACGATGCGGCGGGCGAACGCCTGCTCGGGCCGCAGCAGCTTTTCGCCGGCTTCGCCAATCCCGGCCTGATCGCCATTCTCTGCCTGCTCATCATCGGTCAGGGGATTTTCCAGTCCGGCGCCATGGAGGCGCCGACCAGGCTGCTTGTCACCGCTTTTGAAAAGCGTGCGAAGGTGATCACGGTCGGCGTCTATCTTCTCGCCTTCGCGATCAGCGGCTTCCTTAACGACACGCCCGTGGTCGTCATGTTCATTCCGCTGGTCGCCGCCCTTGCGGCCCAGGGGAAGATCCCGCCGTCGCGGCTGATGATGCCGCTGTCGTTCATCGCGCTGCTCGGCGGCATGACGACGGTGATCGGCTCCTCGACCAACATCCTCGCGGCGGACTCGTATTTCAGGCTGACGGGCGAACGTCTCGGTTTCTTCGAGCTGACGCCGCTCGCCCTCGTTCTCGGCGGGGTCGGGCTGTTTTACCTCGCCACCGCCGGGCGCCTGCTTCTCCCGAAGCGCGAGGATCCGGACGCGATGCGCGGCGAGCGGGAGAGCAAGCAGTTTATCGCCCAGATCGACATCACGCCGGGCCATCCCCTTGTCGCCAAGGGCGCCATTTCCGGGCTCTTTCCCGACCTCCCCGACATCACCGTCCGCATGGTGCAGCGGCGCGGTCAGGCGATCCTCCCGCCTTACGACGATTTCTCGTTCCGCCCCCACGACGTGCTCATCATCTCGGCGACCCATGCGGCGCTCGCCAAGCTCCTGCGCTCCAACCCCGACATGCTGCAAGGGCTGATGTCCGAGACGACGCTGGAGCTTGAATCGGGCGGGCAACGCTCGACCCAGCTTTCGATGGTCGAAGCGGTCGTCGCGCCGGGCTCGCGGATGATCGGCCGCTCTATCGCGCAGATCGGCCTCCACTACCAGCGCAATTGCGTCGTGCTCGGCATCGAGCGCCGCTCGCGCATGATCCGGGCGCAGATGAACACGATCCGGCTCGAACCCGGCGACGTGCTTCTCATCGTCGGCTCGGCGGACGACGTGCAGTCGCTCCGGGCGGACCGCGACTTGCTCATTCTCGAATGGTCGATGACAGGCCTTCCCGCCGCGCGGCATGCGCGCGCCGCGGCGCTGATTTTCTTCGCCGTGGTCCTCGCCGCCGCGACGGAGATCGTGCCCATCGCCGTCGCCGCCTTCATCGGCGCCATGACCATGGTGGCGACCGGCTGCCTCAACCTGAGACAGGCGGCGCGCGCCATCGACCGGCGCATTTATCTTCTCATCGGTTCGTCCATCGCCATGGGCGCGGCGCTCACCGACACGGGCGGCGCCAACCTTATCGGCGAAAGCGTCGCCATGATCGCCGAGAGCTTCGGCCCGGCCGCGCTCATCTCGGCGATGTTCATCCTCTCCGCGGCGACCACAAACGTTCTCTCTAACAACGCCACCGTCGTCCTCTTCACGCCGATTGCGATCAGCGCCGCGAGCGTCGCCGGCTTCGATCCGAAAGTCGCGGTTCTCACCGTGATCTACGGCGCCAACTGCCCCTTCGCGACGCCCATCGGCTACCAGACCAACCTCCTCGTCATGTCGCCCGGCCACTACAAGTTCAGCGACTTCATCCGCGTCGGCGGCCCGCTGATCCTCGTCCTCTGGCTGGTCTATTCCGTGGTCGCGCCCATGTACTTCACGGCCACAGGGCAGATGTGACGGGACTGCGACAGGACCCGCGCCTGCACTTTCGCAACGCAACAGGAAAAATACCGACGAGCCCCTGCTCTCAGCCTTTACTTGACTGATTTCATGGGCGACCTTGCGACAAGATTGTAAGGCTAGAGGGGCTCTCCAATGCGTCATTTCTCCATCGCCGCCGCTGCGGCGTTCGCCGCCTGTTTCGCAACGCCGGCTGCGTACGCCGCCCCGCCGATCGAGGCGTATGGCGAAACGCCGGAAATCCGCTCGCTCGACATTTCGCCGGACGGTTCTCGCTTCGCGTTTTTCAGGCGGCAAGATGACAAGGAGATACTCGTCGTTTTCGAAGGCGGCCAACCCGTCGCGACGCTCGATGTCACAAAGGTCAAGCCCCGCGAAGTCTGGTTTCAGACCAACGACCATCTTTTTGTCGTGGCCTCGCAGACGACCAAGCGATGGGGCGGGTACGAAAACGGACAAGTATTCGTTTTCAACGTAAAAACTCAAAAAGCAGAACCGCTTGGGAGCAAAGTACGGGCGTTCCGCTTCTACAATGACGGCATGGGCGCAATCATCGCGCCGACCGACAAACCGGATGAAGTCTTCGTCAACGCCTGGGTTGGCGACAGGGGAGATTATCCGACCAACGATCTTTTGCGCACCAATCTCGAAACCGGCTGGGCGGAGATTGTAGCAAAAGGGAGCCCCAATACGATTGACTGGCTGGTGACGTCGGATGGCGTCGTTCTCGCGCGTGAAGATTTTGACGACAAAAGCAATTTGTATCGTCTCTACACGCGGCGCGACGGAGGCTGAG
>JAVJPD010000194.1:0-1858 GCA_040216475.1 Rhodospirillales bacterium | reverse complement strand
AATCATGCTACTCAATCTTAAACGCCGGGCGAACCGATGAAAAAGACAACCGCCAAAAAAGTCAACGGCACCGAATCGCCCGAGATCATTTACACGGGTGAGAAGCGCGACTCCGATCTGATCGCCGCGCTCAATATGGCCATTGACGGCCCGCCGCCTGGGAAGAAACTGCCGGCCGATCTTACCGCGCCCGCTCGTTACACGGCCAGGCGACCGCAGGAAAAACGCGAGCGCCCGGATTCTGCCATTCTGATGATGACGAAAACCGGCGATTCGGAAATTTTGTTTGTCTACCACGGCCGCCCCAGCCACAAAAAATGGCAGGGCATTGCCCGGTATGATCGCAAAAAAACCGGCTCGTTCGAACATATCGCCGCGCGGCCTTTCTACGGCGACGAATTAGACGTGCGCCGCATGTTGATTCTCGAACACCACGCCGGGCGCGGCGATGCTTGGCAGCATTTCGAAACGCCAAAACTCGAAGGCTCCGAACGGCTTGAAGATGTCGATGTTGATTCGGCGGTGGCGTGGCACCAAGGACAAGCGAGCGTTGTTCTGTACGTTCGGCATCGCGATTTGTGGTGGAATGTTTGCTTACTCCGCCGTGCACCGAAGCGTGCCGACGAGACGTTCGTTGACGAACCCCGACTTTGTTACAACCCCGACATTCGCGTTGTCTAACCAGGAGATTAAGAGCATGGCGAAAAAAATTCCCGCGAACGTGATCAGCACACGAAAAGGGCCGAAGATCACAAAAATATCCAACCCGGCCGGTAATTCTTTGACTGTCGAGGATTACAAGCGAATCACGGGCAAGAAAAAGGGGAAGAAAAAATGATTATGGATGCCGTGAACCTGATGGAGGTTCACAACGCGACGATCCGGCACAAGGCCGCGTTGAATGACCTCCCGAACTCGGAGGCAAAAACGAAGCTGATCAAATCGTGCGACAAAATTCTAGGCGCCGTTGCCGTGCTGATCAAAAATCCCGATCCGGCGCCGCCGCCGCGCGCGGAATTGCATTAGGAGAGTTTCATGGCCGAGGAAAGCAGCTTTAATTTTGAGGAACTTATTTCCAATCCCTTATTTAATTTTGGGATTGGTGTTCTGGCCGCGAGCGGGCCGTCCACTAAGCCTGTCTCATTCGGGCAGGGGCTTTTGGGCGGATTACAGGCGGCCCAAGGCGCGCAGAGACAGAAGGTTGCAAATCAACTGGTTCGGGCGCGTCTTGAACAGCAGGCCAAGCAAAGCAAGGCGCAGGGTCTTTTGGGGGAGTTAATCTCGAAACAGAGCCTTTTGACCCAAGGCGCGGGACGTGTCGGCCCGACGACCCAAGCAGCGGATAGGCTCGCGAGCGGACAATCCCCCGAGCAGGCTTTGGGCGGGGATCAAAAAACGCAGCTTTTGGGATTGCTGGCCGACGCTGCGCCGGAACAATTCACGCAATCGCTTTTGGGGCATCTTCTGCCCGCCCCGGCGAAAGAGCGGTCAGAAACAGGGCTAGTCCGCAACATTCGCGCGGCGGGTATCGATCCTCAGTCGGAGGAAGGCCGAAATCTCATTAAGCAAAACATCATTAAAAACGGCGGCACCATCGATCAGTTGGACGCGGTTTTAAAAACCTTGAACATCAAGAAAATTCAGGCCGATTTAGCAAAGGAAAGCAGAACGGAAAGGGTGAACCAAAAGCGCGCGGAAATCGGCGTAATCAATACGCTCGAAGCGGTCAAGCGCATGGCAAAATTGAACGACGAACTTGAAGGAACATTCCTTGAGAGCGGCGCGACGTTTTCGGATGCGCGCCGCGCTCTTGCCTCAGGGGTTGGTTTTTTAGGCCGCCTGACGGGTTTGAGTGACG
>JAVJPD010000193.1:0-1787 GCA_040216475.1 Rhodospirillales bacterium | reverse complement strand
TCGTCGTCTTCTTCGACTTCATAGTATTTTTCTCTTTGCACCATGACCCTACTCCCAGGTTTCATGTCGTACCGTCGTCCGTTGATCGGACGTTGATCGCTACCTATGCAAGAATCGTACGGGAATTAATTCGGCAAGATAATTATCCTCATGGATAATTACCCTTCGATACCAAGGCGCACCCGAAAAAAATTCGGCGCGCGCAGACACATCCGAAGGTATAAGTTTTCACCGTTCGGCAACCTTGCGGGTATATCCGCAAACACGGTTGAATTTCGATTTTTCGGCCGTTGACGGAGCTAAAATCAGCGTTTTTTACGGTTTCGGGCTTGCCGCCGCGAAGACGACTTTTTCTGCCGTTGCCAAAACGGCACCGCTTTTTCGAACTTCCGCCAATCGTTCAGCAGTTCTTCGGCGGCCGAGAACGCCTGCCTCTCGTGATGCTCCTTCACCAAAGCCGCGCCGCGCCGGAGCGCATCCTTCCGCCGCTCGGACGACATCGAATTCCGCTTAAGCTGGCCGAGCAGGCGCATGCCGACCTCGACATCGTTCAGATAGCCGAAGCGCTTGTGGATCGTCGTCAAATCCTTGCGAAACTCTTTTTTCTCCGGATGGTCGTAAAGCCCGTGAAGAAACATGACGGCGTTGCGAACCTTCTTCATCTTGATCCGCAAATCGTGGCGGGCGTCGGGCGTCATCGTTTCGAGCGCGTTCCCCGATTTCAATGCCTTCTTATACGGTTTGCTCAAAAGCATATCGCTGACCGTCTTGATCGGGGAAGCCGCATTCTTCCGTGACGCCGTCGAGGACAAATGCCAGGCTTCGGTTTCGACGAAAGCCGTCAACCGCAGCATCATGCGCGCATAGCGCCCGGATTCGATCGCATCCCGCACTTTCTTGTAGGCCCGCACGCGCTTTTTCTCGGCCTCCGCCCGCAAGGGCGTGAGATCGGCGCTCATATCCTTGACGCCCGCGAGCGTTTCGCCGATGAACACGTCCCAGTCCCGGGCCGGCCCCGTGCAGCGGCCAAGCCATTTAAGATCGCGCTTGAGCCAAGCCACGCGTTCTTTATCGACGAGGGGGCCGAACACGGACAAAGCCGAACGCATCTGACGCATGCCGAGACGCAGTTGATGCACACCTTCCGGATCGACGCCCGCGTAAGCCGCCGCCTCGTTATCCAGCATGTGCTTGAGGTTCTGGCTGAAGATCAGCGTCATCGCCTCCGCCACGGTTTGATCGGGCGACAACAGGATTTTCTCGAACAGGACCGGCACCGCGCGCTCGCGTCCCATGAGCAGGCCGTAACCGCGATCCGATTTCGAGGCGATTTCCAGACGAAGACCGCATTCTTTCTGCAACAGCAAGGCGAGATCGAACAGGTCCGATGTCTTTCCTTCTTTCAGTTCGAGCTCGAATTCATGGATCGGAACCTCACCCGCGTCGAGGGCGATGGAGCCCTCGTCGCACGCGGCTTCGACCGTACACGCCCCCGCCTTGCCCTTGGCGTCGAACGTCACGGCCTGGCGGTGAACCGACGCCGTAAACACCGGCGCCAGCTTTCCCGGCTTGGTCAGCGATTTCAATTTTTCGGAGGCCGGGCGCGGCAGGGCCGCAAGATCGAGCGTGCTGCCTTCGGTCGGCATTTCCCATTCGCTGCGATCGATAAAACCGTTCCCTTTCGCCGCCTTGACGGTTTGCACCGCGCCGTGACCGTTCTGGCGAACCCGCAGGACGGCACGGCCGCGATAGAGGTCGAATTTCGGCGTATCGTAATAAGTGGTCCG
>JAVJPD010000192.1:0-1075 GCA_040216475.1 Rhodospirillales bacterium | reverse complement strand
ACGGCGGGGCCGTCTCGGCTACATGTTCGGGTAATTCGGCCCGCCGAAGCCCTCGGGCGTCACCCAGACGATGTTCTGCGACGGGTCCTTGATGTCGCAGGTCATGCAGTGCACGCAGTTCTGCGCGTTGATCTGAAACCTCGGATCGCCGCCGCCATCCGCATCCACGACCTCATAAACACCCGCCGGGCAGTATCGTTGCGCAGGTTCGGCATAGACCGGCAGATTAACCGCGATAGGGATTGCGGGGTCCTTAAGTTTCAGATGGGACGGCTGGTTTTCTTCGTGATTGGTGGCGGAAAAAGCCACGTTGGTAAGGCGGTCGAAGGTCAAGGTCCCGTCGGGCTTCGGATAGTCGATGGGTTTGTATTTCGCCGCCTCGCCGGTCGACGCCGCGTCCGTCTTGGTATGCCGCATCGTGCCGAACAGGGACAGGCCGGGGACGATCGTATTGGTCCACAGCTCCAGGCCGGAAAGCGCGATGCCGCCCATGAGCGTGCCGAACGCCGTCCATAGCGGCTTGACGTTGCGCACCTTGTACAGCTCGGCGCGGACCGGCGAGCGCGCATAGGCCTCTTCATATGCATCCAGCACGTCGCCTTCGCGCCCGGCGCCGACAGCCTCGAACGCGGCGTCCGCGGCCATGATGCCGGTCAGCATCGCGTTATGATTGCCCTTGATGCGCGGAACGTTGACGAAGCCCGCCGAGCAGCCGATCAGCGCGCCGCCGGGAAAGGCGAGTTTCGGCACCGACTGATAGCCGCCCTCGGTGATCGCGCGCGAGCCGTAGGCGAGGCGCTTGCCGCCCTCGAGAAGGGCCGCGATCTCGGGATGCGTCTTGAATTTCTGGAATTCCGCATACGGATAGAGATACGGATTCTTGTAATTCAGGTGCACGACGAAACCGAGCGCGATCGTGTTGTCGGCATAATGATAGAGAAACGATCCGCCGCCGGTGTCATTGTCGAGCGGCCAGCCGAACGTGTGCTGCACGTAACCGGGCCGGGCTTTCTCGGGCGCGATCTCCCAGATTTCCTTCAACCCGATCCCGTATTTTTGCGGATCGCTGTCCTTG
>JAVJPD010000191.1:0-3229 GCA_040216475.1 Rhodospirillales bacterium | reverse complement strand
CCAGGTCGGCCAGACCGGCAAGGTCGTGGCACCGGACCTCTATATCGCCGTCGGCATTTCCGGCGCGATCCAGCATCTCGCCGGCATGAAGGACAGCAAGGTCATCGTCGCGATCAACAAGGATGCCGAGGCGCCGATCTTCCAGATCGCCGATTACGGGGTCGTGGCGGATTTGTTCGAAGCCGTTCCCGCCCTGTCGGCGGAACTCGACAAGGTGCAATCATAAGCCCCGAAACCCTTTCACAAGCATGAGGAACCCATGGCGGACATAAAGAAAATCGGCATCATCGGCGCGGGTCAGATGGGCCACGGCATCGCCCATGTTTGCGCGTTGTCCGGTTTCGACGTGGTCCTCACCGATGTAAACGCCGATGCCTTGAAACAGGCCGTTTCCGGTATCCGAAAAAACATGGAGCGCCTCGCCTCTCGCAAGCGCATCGACGAAAGCGTCGTCGAGCCGTCCTTGAAACGCATCACCACGAACACGTCGTTCGAGGCGCTCAAGGATTGCGACATGGTCATCGAGGCGGCGACCGAAAATCAGGACGTCAAGATCAAAATCCTTCAGGAACTTTGCCCGCTGCTGAAGAAGAGCACGATCGTCGCCACCAACACGTCCTCGATCTCCATCACCCGGCTCGCTTCCGCAACCGACCGGCCGGGCAAATTCGTCGGCATGCACTTCATGAACCCGGTACCGTTGATGGAACTGGTCGAACTGATCCGCGGCATCGCGACCGATGTCGACACCTACGAATCCGTGCGCGAACTGACCAAGAAACTCGGCAAGGTACCGGTCAACGCCGAGGATTTCCCGGCTTTCATCGTCAACCGCATTCTGCTGCCGATGATCAACGAAGCCGTCTACACGCTTTACGAGGGTGTCGGCTCGGTCGAGGCCATCGACACCGCGATGAAACTCGGTACCCACCATCCGATGGGGCCGCTGGAACTAGCCGATTTCATCGGCCTGGATACCTGCCTCGCGATCATGAACGTGCTGCACGAGGGCTTGGCGGATTCCAAGTACCGGCCCTGTCCGCTCTTGGTGAAATACGTCGAGGCCGGCTGGCTCGGGCGCAAGACCGGCCGCGGCTTCTACGACTACGCCGGCGAGAAGCCGATCCCGACCCGCTGATGGCACCGCCCCGGCCGCCCTGTTTTGTCCCGTTTTTCCCACGGGCGGCAATAAAAGATTCATAGAACCGTCACCGAACCTTTGTCCGTTTGATCTAAGGCGTTCATTGAAACTTACTAAGTTTTGATGCTCGCAAACGATTCACACCGATATGGTGTAGGTGACAGCCGTGGAACCAAAATCCTACAAGTCGTTCGAAGTTCGCTTGGCCGAAACGCACAACGACGTCGACGCGGCCCAGGCGCTCCGCTATCAGGTTTTCTATGAGGAAATGGGCGCCGTCCCGAGCCTGGAGGCCCGGCGCCTCCGTCGCGACTGCGACCGTTTCGATCCGATCTGCGATCATCTCCTGGTGATCGACCGCAAACGCAGCAACGGCAAACCCTTCGTGGTCGGCAATTACCGCCTGCTGACCCGCGCCGCCGCCAAACGAAACGGCGGATTCTATTCGGCGCAGGAATTCGATCTCACCAATCTCCTGAACCACCCGGACGAATCGGTCGAACTGGGCCGCTCGTGCGTTCATCCCGAATACCGCGGGCGCGGCGTCATGCCGCTCCTTTGGCGCGGGCTCGCCGATTACGTGAAGGAACGCAACATCAAAATCTTTTTCGGTTGCGGCAGTTTTCCCGGAACCGATCCCAGGGACATCGACACCGCGCTGTCCTATCTGCACCATTTTCACCTCGCCCCCCGGTCCTTGCGTCCGCGTGCGCTCAACGAGCGCTACGTGGACATGCGCGCGGTACCGGCGGCGCACCTCGATCAGTCGACGGCGATTCAGGAACTGCCGCCGCTGATCAAGGGCTATCTCCGAGTCGGCGGCTTCGTGGGTGACGGTGCCGTCGTCGACCATCAGTTCAAAACGACGGACGTATGCATTATCGTCAAAACGGACCAATTAACGGCGAAATACCATCGCCACTTCAAGCCCTCTGGGACACCCTCGGCGAACTCGTAGCCGTCCGGCGCTCGCGCCTGCGCGCCGTCTGGCGGATTTCGGGCCTGCTGGCGATGACGGTGACGCTCACGGTGCCTTACGTGCTGCTGTACCCGTTCGATGACCGCCTCCGGCAAGGCATCGCCCGGATTTGGTTTCGCGGCAGTTGCGCCTTATGCGGCTTGCGCCTGCGCGTCGAGGGCACGCCGGCGGCCGGCGCCAGGACCCTGTTCGCCGCCAACCATGTTTCCTATCTGGATATTCCGGTGATCGGCGCGCTGATCGACGCCGTGTTCGTCGCCAAGCACGACGTCGCCGGCTGGCCCGTGTTCGGCCCGCTCGCCAGGCTGGCCCGCACGATCTTCATCCGCCGCTCGCAATGCAAGGCCGGCGCGCAATGCGCCGAGATCGGCAAACGTCTCGCCGCCGGCGACAACATCGTGTTCTTCCCCGAAGGCACCAGCAGCGACGGCACCCGGGTGCTGGCGTTCAAATCGGCGCTGTTCAACGTCGCCGCGCACGATGCGGCCGGGGACCTCACCGTTCAGCCGGTTTCGATCGCCTATTCGCGCTCCGCCGACGGGTTGCCGTTCCTGGCCGGCCAGGAATCGCTTTATGCCTGGTTCGGCGACATGTCGATGCTGCCGCACCTGATCAAGGTATTCGAACGCAACGGCGCCGAAGTCGACGTGATCTTCCACGAACCGATCCCGGCTCATGCATACGCCTGCCGCAAGGAACTCGCCCGCGTCTGCCAGACGGCCGTCGCCAAGGGCGTCGCCCGGGCGCACGGCCTCTATCTCGGCCCTCGATACCTGCGTGAACCGGCCGGGCGCGGCATGCCCGTGCCGGAAGCGGCCATGCGCGAGCTCGTCGCCGCGGAATAATTCCCGATGTGAAGAAAACGGTTTAGCCGAGCTCGGCGCGCAGCTTCTCGCGCAGCACGTCGATCGGCACCAGGGTGCCTTTCTGCTTCAAATGCCAGAACTGCCAACCGTTGCAGGCCGGCGCCTTCTGCACGTGCGCGCCCACTTGATGGATGGAGCCCCGAAAATCCGCCGTGATCAGCGTGCCGTCGGCGCGCACTTTCGCGGTGTGACGCCCGCGCGGATCGGTCAGCACCGTGCCCGGCGCCAGCAGGCCGCGCTCGA
>JAVJPD010000190.1:0-2620 GCA_040216475.1 Rhodospirillales bacterium | reverse complement strand
AGCGAATATCGCAGAAACTCTTATGGACGCAAACGGACCAGCATACCCGCAGCCGGCGAAACCACACGAGACGACGCTTAAAAAGCGAAGACCTGCTCGACGGCATGAAGACGGTTCGGATCGAACACGGCAAGGACGTTTACCGCTTGAGCCTGACCGCGAACGGAAAACTGATTTTGACCAAATAACCCGGCCGATTTTCCCGGCCGCAGAAAAACGGGCCGATTTTCCCGGCCGCAGAAAGAAAAGCGCCGAAACGGCGAAACGAGAAACGGGACCCGCATTCACGAATCTTGTGCATCTCCCTGTACAAGCACGGTGATCGACGATTTGCCATGGTCGTCTCCGGGGTTGTCTATAGTGCTATCCTCCGCACCGGGCGGGTCCCGCGTCCCTTCCTAAAAAGACTGAAGACATACGACGTCCCAAACGCCAAAGGCGTTCCGGCTAAAAAACCGGAGCGCCTTTGGCATTAATACCGGCGGCAACTATTCGGCGGGTTGCTTCTTTTCGGCTTCCGAGATGCCGGACATGCGCTCGGCGACGCGCATCCGCGAGGAGATCCATGTCAATATCACCACGGAAATCGCCAGGCCGATTGCCAGCGGGCTGTGGAACAGCGCCGCGATCCAATCCCCTTCGTTGATCAGAAGGCCGCGGCGAATGTTCTCCTCGGCTTGCGGCGCCAGCAGGAACGTAATGACCATCGGCGCCTCGGGAATCTTGTAGACCCGCATGTAATAGCCCATCACGCCGAAGAACAGCATGATCACGACGTCATAGGGGTTGTTCGCGTGCGAATACGAACCGATCACCGCCATCAGCATGACGAGCGGCACCAGAAGCTGCGCCGGCAGTTCGCCGAGTTTCGCATACACGAACGCGAAGATACGGCCGATCCCGAGATTGAAAACGTTGCCGATCAACAGAATGATGAACAGCGAATAGACGACGGTCGGGAACAGCTCGAACATGCGCGGGCCGGGCGTGGCACCTTGCAGCATCAACGCGGCACCGATCAACGCGGCGACCGCGCTGCCGGGAATGCCGAACGCCAGCAACGGAATCAGCGTCGGGCCGACGGTCGCGTTATTGCCGGCTTCGGCCGCCGCGATGCCCTCGATCCGGCCGGTGCCGATCTTCTTTTCGGGAAACGTCTGCTTGGCAATGCTGTAGGACAGAAACGCGCCGACCGTGGACCCGAGGCCCGGCAGCATGCCGACGAAGGTGCCGACGCCGAGGCCGATGCCCATTTCCTTCCAACAGCTCAGGTATTCCTTCCAGGTCAAGCCCTCGCCGCCGACGGAGAGAATTTCCTTCAGCCCGCCGCCGCCGATATCCTTCGCTCTTCGGCCTTCTCGTATGAGCTCCACCGCCTTCTCGATCATCGCCCCCATCGCGAAGACACCGATGACCAGCGGGATCAGATGAATGCCCTCGCCGAGCCACCACTGGCCGAAAGTGTTGCGGGTGACGGAACTGATCGGATCGGAACCGATGGTGCCGACGAACAAGCCGATGGCCGCGCTCAACATGCCCTTGGCGAGATGCGAGCCGCTCAGCGAGCCCAACAGGCAGACGGCCAGGACCATCAACCAGAACCGCTCGGACGGCCCGAACTTCAGCGCCACCAAGGCCAGCAACGGCGCCACCAGCACCGTGATCACGTCGCTCAGGAAATCGGCGGTCACGGACGCGTATAAAGCGATCAGCAACGCTTTGCGCCCCTTGCCCCGTTGCATCATCTTGTGGCCGTCGAACACGGTCGCCGCCGCTTCGGATGTTCCCGGCGTCGCGAAACTGATGGCCGAGATCGAGCCGCCGTAAACGGCGCCTTTATAAAGCCCGATCAAGAGCCCCAACGCCGCCGCCTTCCCCAACGTGAACGTCAGCGGCAACATCAAGGCGACGCCGGTCGAAGCGGAAAGCCCCGGCATAGCGCCGACGCCGACGCCGATGAAAATTCCGATGGCCAGCCACAGCATCGTCTTCCAGGTGAAGACCAAGGCGCAGGCCTCGTAAAACGCTTCTACATTGAAAATCGTCGTTTCCATGGTTCAACCACTCAAAACGGAATGATGACAGACGGCAGACTGATGCCGATCAACCGGAAGATGCCGTAGATCGCGACCGTCATGATCACGGAAGACGTGATCGCGGAGCGCAAGGGCCGAACGCCGAGAAGATACATGCCCGCACACAGGAAGAACGGCGATACGACCAGAAAATCGAAACTCCACGCCAACTGGAAATAAACGAAACACGCAACGACGGAAACGAAAGCGACGCCCCAGTCGCGCCACGTCAACGCCGCCATTTCCTCGTCGGTCTTGTCCTTCTCGCTGTCGAAAATCATCGAAACCGTGCAGATCAACATCGTGATGCCGGAAACGACACTGAAGGTCCCGAGATGGAAACCGTCACGGAGCTTTTCGTAAACCCAATCGCTGCTGAGAAGATAAATCAGTAAAACGCCAACGGCAGCCGACGTACACACGGCCATGCCCTGGTTCGTCTTGATCCACGGAGTCTGCGCTCCCGAATCGGAAGTATGCTCGCTCACCCCTATTGCTCCCTCTTGAAAGGTTATTTTTATTTTTATTTATTTTGGACAGAACGC
>JAVJPD010000189.1:0-2139 GCA_040216475.1 Rhodospirillales bacterium | reverse complement strand
CACGATAGCCGCGACAAGGAAAGTCCGATTACGATCATGGCCGAACGCGGTGCGTTGGTCGAATCCAAGGAGGGCGCGCGGGTCGTCATGTTCAACGGCAACCGCCAAGGGGTGAACAAGAACACCAACCGTTTTTCGATCCTTTACTTCGACCGGTATGTTTTCAACTTCGGCAACAACGAGGCGCAGACGACCATACGCTACCGGGAAGCCCGGGAACGCCCCCTGATGGAACTCCTCAATATCCGCAGCAATCCGTCGGTTCCCCCGAACGAATACGGTAAATTCCTGGTCGAGGCGCATAAACGCCTGTCGGCACCGATCATTATTTTCGGCTTCGGCTTCATCGGTCTGGCCTGCCTTCTATCCGGCAGTTTCAGCCGCCGCACGCAGACTCATCGAACGGCTGTGGCGGTCCTGATCGTTATCGTTTTGCAGGCGGCCTCGATGGGGCTTGAGAATGTCAGCGCCCGGAATATGGCCTTTATTCCGCTGATGTATCTGAATGCTCTCGTCCCGATCATTGCTTCATATATTGTTTTGGTATTGCCGCCACGCCCGAGGAAACCATCGAGCAAGGCCGTGGCCGCGGCGGCAGGTTAACGGAAAGTATTCTTCGTGCGTTTATCGGCGACATTATCCTTTTATATCGGCCGGCATTTCCTTGCGGGATTTGCCCTGTTGTTTTTCGCCTTTCTGTCGTTGGTCCTGACGTTCGATATCGTGGAGTTACTGAGACGCGCCGCGACGAAGCCGGACGTGACGTTTCTGATCATCGTAAAATTGGCGCTGCTGAAACTTCCCTATATGGGGCAGCAAACGTTCCCGTTCGCCGTGTTGTTCGGCGGTATGGTGGTGTTTTGGCGCTTAACCCGCAGTCACGAACTCGTGGTCACCCGGGCGGCCGGGGTCTCGGCCTGGCAGTTCCTGTTCCCGGTGTTGTTGTTGGCGTTCCTGCTGGGCATCGCGAAAATCACGGTGTTCAATCCTCTGTCCTCGGCGCTTCTCGCGCGGTACGAGCGCCAGGAAGCCGCCCTGCTCAAGGGGCAAAGCAGCCTGCTCGAAATCTCCAAAACCGGCTTATGGCTGCGCCAAGCCAGCGAGAAAGGGCCGTCCGTGATCCGCGCCGACCGCGCCCTCAACCAAGGTCGCGACATGGAACTTCAGAACGTCGTCGTGTTGATGTACACGAACTCGGATCATTTCGCCGGGCGCATCGACGCCGAAAGCGCCAAACTGGAAGACGGCTTTTGGTCGCTTAAGAAAGCCTGGATTCACGAACCCGAGAAACCGCCGCGCTTCGCCGCACGGCATTGGCTGCCGACGGATTTAACGCTTTCTTCGATTCAGGACAGCTTCGCGCCGCCGGCGACGATGTCCTTTTGGGCCTTGCCCGGCTTCATCAAAACCCTTGAAATATCGGGGTTTTCCGCCGTGCGGCACCGCCTTCACTGGCATTCCCTGCTGGCCGCGCCGTTCCTGATGTGCGCCATGGTGTTGCTGGCGGCAACCTTCACCTTGCGCCATTCCCGGCGGGGCGGTACGACATTCATCATTGCCGGGGGAGTCCTGACGGGATTTCTGCTATATTTCTTCTCGGACGTCGTTTTTGCCTTGGGGCTCTCCGACAGTATTCCGGTAACGCTGGCAGCGTGGACACCTTCGGGCGTCGCCACGCTGTTGGGAATAGCGATGTTATTGCACTTAGAAGATGGTTAAAAATATATGCAACAAGATGGGTCGACCATCCATAGCCTGGGGAGGCTGGTGGCTGCCTGTTTATTTTTCGTTTTTGCGTGGACGGCGCACGTAGCCGCCGCGGAAGCCGGAAAAGAACCGCCGATCTCCTTTAGCGCTGAGCGGGTCCGCTACGACCGCGAACTCAGCGTTATTACCGCGACCGGAAACGTGGAGGTGACCCGCGTGGACCGTACGTTGCGCGCGAACACGCTGACGTACAATCAAAACACCGACGTCGTCACCGCGTCCGGCAATGTCGTTCTCGTCGAGCCGAGCGGCGAAGTCATGTTCGGCCAATACATGGAACTGACCGGCGACTTCAAGGACGGTATTATCGAGGATATCGGCATTCTTTTAAAAGACGGCGCCCGGTTTGCGGCCGCGGGCGGGCGGCGCTCG
>JAVJPD010000188.1:0-2060 GCA_040216475.1 Rhodospirillales bacterium | reverse complement strand
GACGCTCTTCCGATCTCGATCAACATGCAATAGTTCATCCCCTTGCGGTATTTGAGGGTGAACTGAGCCTCTTGCGCCTGGTTGCCGATGCAAATGGGCAGATTGACCACGGGCCGGACGTCGGTTTCGGCTCCGGCCCGGCGGACTTTCGCAAACCGCACGACCGGCAATTCAAGTTCGACGGTTTCGCCCGACCTCGATTGAATCTTAAAGCGAACTCGGGATTTCTTCCCGCTTTTAAATATCCGAACATCGAAGGCATTGATCGCCGAGGTCTTCGCCCCTGTATCGATCTTGGCCACGAACGTCATGTCCAAACCGAGCAACTGCACGTTCTCGATCAATCCCACGACGGGGCGTTCCTCGGCGCGAAGCGGTGCGAACGAAGCCAGGCACAGTAAAAAACCCGCCAATAAACCGGCCATCGGCCTTTTTTTGAAAATCAACATCGCACCGAGCCTCCCGACAAAACGATGTTTTATAATCTTAATCCGGAAACGATAACACAGATCGACGGACAAGCCTAACCGCCGCCGTCTTCGGTTCCTGAGGGTTTATCCTGGCGGCGCCCGCGTAACAATTCAAAGGGAAACTCGGTTGCCGAGCGTATACCCGGCACGCTGGAAAGGTTTCTGAGCGTCCGCCTCGCGTCCTGCAGGATTTCCGTCAACACCACCCTTTCCGCCACCTCGCCCTCCTCGCGGACCAATCCCAATCGGTGCATCGAATACAGCCCGATCAGCACGGCGATCAGGAAAAAGAAGTCCCAATGCTCGAATTTCAGGGTTTGCAGCATCAAAACCCGCGCCGGGGATTCCCATTGCAATATGAGGGAAAGCTTATAATCGGCGAAGAAGTCGGCGAAAGCGCCGCCGATCACCGGCGCGATACCGGCCGCCGCCGCCGATACCAGGCTGTTCGCCGCCAAAAAGGACGTCGCTTCGCCCATCGGCGCCAGCTTAAAGGCGATGTTGGTCGAGGCGATGTTCACGCCGGCGGTGGCGATCCCCATGACGATATGCAGGCCGATCAGCAACGGGATCGTAAACGCGTGCTTCTCGGGAAACGTCGTGAAGGTCCACAGGAAAATGCAAAGGATATAGAGCGGGCCGCACACCCCGAGAACGGTCTTGTTGGCGAAACGGTCCGCGATCACCCCCCATTGACGCAGCACCAGGATATTGGCGATTTGACTCAAGGTGATGAAAACGATCACCAGGGAAAGTTCCAGGCCCAGGCGCTTGAGCATGTGCACGGCAAAAAACGGCGTCGCCAGATTGATCGCGAAATGCCAGGCCGCGAGGAAGACCATCAGGCGGCGGTAATTGGTCTCGGCGAACGGACGGCTCAGCAAGACCCGGAGGTTGAAACCGCCCCGCTCGTCGGGCATGCGCGGCTCGGGCACCTTGGTCAGGGTATAAACGCCGTACGACCCGGCCAGAAAGGCAAGCAGGAACAACACAGCGTAGGCATACTGGATCGGCCCGACGGCGAATTTGCCCCACATGTCGATCATGAACGCCACCGCGAGCCCGATCGGAATGGCGAACATGGACATATAAAAGAGCCGCTTGCTCATATACGTGCCGCGCCGTTCGTCGGGCACCAGATCGCGAATCCAGGCGTTCCAACAGCACGCGAACATCGCGCCGAAACCGTACCGGGCCGCCAACCCGACGAGCAGCACCGCCATGGCCGTCTTCGGATCGGGAATGAACGCCGCCGCCAGGACGATCAGCAGCATGATCCGGCTCAAGGCACCGCCGATGAGGCTCAAAACGCGGCGCTTGCGGTAACGTTCGATCAGGTAAACGCCGCCGATCTGAACGATGTTCGCAAAATGCGGCACGGCCGCGATCAGGCCGATGTAGAAATTGCTTGCGCCCAGCGACAACGCGAAGGCCGTCAGGAACGCGCCGGCGGCCAGCGTTTCCATCACCTGCGCGCCGACACCGTTGTGAACCAGCCATTTCAGGCCGTTTTCCAGTTCTTCCGGCGCGATCGATTCCTGAGGGCCGTAACGCTCGGCGAACCTCATCGGTCTGCGTCCGGATTCAAAC